>NZ_CP046226.1:0-300000 GCF_012562765.1 Enterobacteriaceae endosymbiont of Plateumaris pusilla | reverse complement strand
TAAAAAAATTAGCTATTAAAGTTAAAAGTGATAAAAAAGAAGTTATTTTAACTTTAAATAAATCAGGAATAGGTCCTGTTATAGCAGCTGATTTAAATTATGGAAATGATATTGAACTTATAAACCCAGAACATATAATTTGTAATTTAACAGATCAAAATGTTTCAATAAATATGAAAATTAAAATTGAATTAGGTAGAGGATATGTTGCTGCACATACTAAAATTCATTGTGAAGAATATGATAATCGTCCAATAGGAAGATTATTAGTTGATGCATGTTATAGTCCTATTGAAAGAATTATGTATAATGTTAAAGCTGCAAGAGTAGAGCAAAGAACAGATTTAGATAAATTAATAATAGAAATGGAAACTAATGGAACTATAGATCCAGAAGAAGCAATAAGAAAAGCAGCTACAATTCTTTCAGAACAATTAGAAGCTTTTGTATATTTACGTGATATACATCAACAAGAAGTTAAAGAAGAAAAACCGGAATTTGATCCTATTTTATTACGTCCTGTAGACGATTTAGAATTAACTGTAAGATCTGCTAATTGTTTAAAAACAGAATCTATACAATTTATAGGTGATTTAGTACAACGTACTGAAGTTGAATTACTTAAAACTCCTAATTTAGGTAAAAAATCTTTAACAGAAATTAAAGATGTTTTAGCTTCTAGAGGTTTATCATTAGGTATGCGTTTAAAAAATTGGCCACCAATTATAATTGATAAATAATAATTTTTTTATATTTTAATTTTTTTATATTAAAGGTAATATTATATGCGTCATCGTAAAATAGGTCGTCATTTAAACAGAACTAGTAGTCATCGTAAATCTATGTTACAAAATATGGCTAATTCTTTAATACAATATGAAATTATTAAAACTACAACTATAAAGGCAAAAGAATTAAGAAGAATAATAGAACCATTAATAACAATAGCAAAAAATAATAATATATCTAATAAAAGATTAATTCGTTCACGTATAAATAATAAAAATAATTTAATAAAATTATTTAAATTTATAGCACCAAGATTTAAAAACAGATTAGGAGGATATACACGTATAATAAAATGTGGATTTCGTAATGGTGATAAAGCTCCTATGTCATATATAGAATTAATGGAAAGAAAAATTACTAATGATAAAAAATAACTATTTAAATTATTTTAAAATTTTACCTATAGAAAAAAGTTTAATGTATTTTCTATTATTTAAAAAATCTTTAATATTCATTGGAACTCTACCACTTGGTTGAATTATTTTAATTTTTAAAATATTATTTATAGTATTGATACTAATACTATCGTTATCAATAAATAATATTTCACCTGGAATAATTGTATTTTTATTAATATAGTTATTTGTTACTTCTGCATTCCATATTTTAAATCTTTCATTATTTAAAAAAAAATATGTTCCCGGATAAGGATTAAATGCACGAATTATACATTCAATTTTTTTAGCAGGCAAAAACCAATTTATTTTACTTTCTTTCTTTAAAATTTTGTTAGCATATGTTGCTTGAATATTATATTTATTTTGAGGTTTTAATTTTATATTTTTTTTATAAAAAAACATATTTAAAACATATAAAAGACTTTTTATACCTAAAATAGATAATTTGTTATATAAAGTACCATATGTATCATTTGAATGAATATCACATTTTTTTTGATATATGATATCTCCTTTATCTAAAAAATTATTCATTTTAATAATACTAATACCAGTTTTAGAATCATTTTCATATAATGCTCTTTGTATTGGAGCAGCACCTCTCCATCTAGGTAATAATGATGCATGTACATTAATACATCCTAATTTTGGTATTTTTAAAATATTAGAAGGTATTAATAATCCGTAATCTACTACAATAATTATATCACAATGATATTTTAATATTTTATTAAAAATTTCTTTAGTATTTAAAGATGATGGTTGTAAAATATTAATTTTATATTTTGAAATAAATTTTTTAATAGGATTAAAAGTTAATTTATGTCCTCTATTAGAATAACTATCTGGTTTAGTAATAACACATACTATTTGATAATAATTTAATAGTTCTTTTAAATGAAATACAGCAAAATTAGATGTACCCATAAAAATAATTTTCATTTTTTTAAATTAAAATTAACATATAATTTTATTTTTTTTATAACGTATTTTTTTTTGATATATTTTTTCCATTTTTTGATAAATTCTTTGATATTTTAAATTTGATAAATAATCAATGAATAAAATTCCATTTAAATGATCAATTTCATGTTGTAAACAATAAGAAAGTAAATTATTAGCTTCTATTTCAAAAATTTCATTAACTAAATTTTTTGCCTGAACTTTTATTGTTTTATATCTAAAAATAGAATATTTTTGTTTAGGAATAGATAAACACCCTTCTTCATTAAGAATTTTAATTTTATTTAATATAGTTAATTTTGGATTAATAAAAATTAAAGGATTATTTTTTTTATTTGATAAATCTATTATTATAATACGTTTATGTATTCCTATTTGTGTTGCAGCTAAACCTATTCCTCCTTTTTTATACATAATTTGAGTCATATTATTAATTAATAATTTTATTTCATTATTTATTTTTTTTACAGGTTTAGCTATAAAACGTAATTCATCATTTGGAAAATATAATAATTTTAATATTGTCATATTAATTTTATATAAAAAATTATTTAATTATTATTATTTTATTTTAAATTAAATATTTTATTTATAATATATATATTATATTATTTATTATAAAATAATAAATTATTTTTTTTATTTATTTTACCTATTTTAAAAATATGTTTTTTATTAAAAGATAATTATATGATAAAATAAAATTATATACAATTAATAATTATAGTTTATAAATTTAATTAAATTATGAATTTTAATATATTCATTAATGCGTTACAATCAGGTAAAATAATTGCATATCCTACTGAATCTGTATTTGGATTAGGATGTGATCCTGATAATAAAAATGCAGTATATAAATTATTATCTATTAAAAAAAGAAATATTAATAAAGGATTAATTTTAATAGCTTCAAATTATAAACAAATATTATCTTATATAGACGAAACTAAATTATCTTTAAAACAAATTAATATGATTTTATCATCATGTTCAAAATTTATAACATGGACTATACCTGTATCGTTAAATACTCCTTATTGGTTAACTGGAAATTTTAATTCGATAGCTATTCGTATAACTAATTATTATCCTATTAATAAATTATGTAATTTTTATGGTAAACCAATTGTTTCTACTAGTGCAAATATAACAGGATATAAACCATGTTTATATTCTCACGAAATTAACTATCATTTTAATAAAAAAATATTAATTTTAAATGGTACTACTGGTGGATATAAAAAACCATCTGAAATTAGAGATAGTTTAACAAATAAAATTATTCGTAAAGGATCGTAAAAAAGAAGTTATATAAAAATGAAAATATTTGCTGTTTTTGGAAATCCTATAAAACATAGTAAGTCTCCTATAATACATAAATTATTTGCTGAACAGTTAAATATAATTCAACAATATGAAAAAATATATGTTCCAATTAATAAATTTAATAATGTAATTAATCATTTTTTTAAACATGGTGGTTTAGGAGCTAATATTACTGTTCCATTTAAAAAAAATGCATATAATATATGTGATTTTTTAACACAAAGAGGAATAAATAGTGGTGTAGTTAATACATTAAAAATTACCAAAAATAATCAAATATTAGGAGATAATACTGATGGAATTGGTTTATTAAAAGATTTAAAAAGAATTAATTTTATTTATAAAAATAGTAATATATTATTAATAGGTGCCGGAGGAGCGGCTCAAGGAATTATATATCCTCTTATTAATTTTGGTTGTAAAATTACAATAATTAATCGTACTTATGAAAATTCTTGTAATCTTTTAAAATATTTTAATTATAAAAAAAATATTAATATCTTAAAAATAGAAGATATTAATAATAAAAAAATAAATTATGATTTAATTATAAATGCAACTTCTAGTAGTATTAAAGGTGTAATTCCAAATATTTCTTCTAGTATTATTCATTCTAATATTTTTTGTTATGATTTATTTTATAGTTCTAAAATCACACCATTTTTAGATTGGTGTTTATACCATGGAGCAAAAAAAATATCTGATGGTATAGGTATGTTAATAGAACAAGCGGCTTATTCTTTTTTTTTATGGCATGGAGTTATGCCTAATACTAGATTAATTTTAAAAAAATTAAAAAATAATAATAATAATTTTTAAATAATACATTTTATAAAGGAATTATTTATATGGTTTATAAATTACCGTCTTTATCATATAATTATTCTGCGTTAGAACCGTTCTTTGATAAAGAAACAATGGAAATTCATCATACAAAACATCATCAAAATTATGTAAATAATACTAATTTAATTCTTGATAAAATTGATATAAAAGATATTTCAATAAATGAATTATTATCTATGATAGATATCATACCATTATCAACTATACAAAGAAATTTTTTACGTAATAATGCAGGAGGTCATGCAAATCATAGTTTTTTTTGGAAAATTTTAAAAAAAAATACTCAACCTAACGATATAATAAAAAATGCTATAGTAAAATCATTTGGTAGTTTTAAAAAATTTCAAAAAAATTTTGAAAATATAGCTGTCAATTTTTTTGGATCAGGGTGGATTTGGTTGATAAAAAAAAATAATATTTTAAGTATAGTTACTACTAAAAATCAATATCACCCATTAATGGGTAAAAATATTAATGGATTTTTTGGATATCCTATTATAGCTTTAGATTTATGGGAACATGCATATTATTTAAAATATCAAAATCAAAGATCTTTGTATGTTAAAGCTTTTTGGAATGTATTAAATTGGGATAAAGTACAAAATTTATTTTTAAAAGAAGAAATATAATTTTATAATTTTTTTATAAACGATATGTTTATTATATATAAAATATAACATATCGTTTTTAATTTTCAATTAATATGTTATTTAATTAAGAGTTATAAATATAATGTCATTATATGCGTTAAAAATTAATAATTTATCTAAAATTTATTCAAATAAAATTCAAGCATTAAAAAATTTTAATTTAAATATTAAAAAAGGTGATTTTTATGCTTTATTAGGACCTAATGGTGCAGGTAAAACAACTGTTATAAAAATTATTAGTTCATTAATAAATAAATCTTCAGGTAAAATTAATGTATTTAATTATGATTTAATAAAAAATACATTTCAAGTTAAAAAATTAATAGGATTAGTACCTCAAGAATTTAATTTTAATCCATTTGAAACTGTTATACAAATATTAATAAATCAAGCAGGTTATTACGGTATACGAAAAAAAAATGCTTTAATAAAAATTGAAAAATATCTTAATAAATTAAGTTTATGGAAACAAAGAAATTATAAAGCTCAAATATTATCAGGAGGAATGAAAAGACGTTTAATGATAATAAAATCTCTTATTCATAATCCAAAATTATTAATTTTAGATGAACCAACAGTTGGAATTGATCTTGAATTAAGACATAATATATGGTCTTTTTTAAAAGATTTAAATTATAAAAAAGGTATTACAATAATTTTAACTACTCATTATTTAGAAGAAGCTGAAATATTATGTCGTAATATAGGTATTATGAATAAAGGAATATTAATAAAAAATTTTTCTATAAAGAAATTATTATCTCAATTAAAATACGAAATATTAATTTTAAATTATTATTCTGATAATAAAATAATTCCTATTCTTCACGGATTTAAATATAAAGTAATTGATACAAATACTTTAGAAATAGAAGTATTTAAGGAACAAGTATTAAATGATATTTTTAAACAATTAACAAAACAAAATATTAGAATTATAAGTATTAATAATAAATATAATAGACTTGAAAAATTATTTTTAGACTGTATTAATTAAATAAAATTATAAGGATATATTATGATAAATTGTTATTTAATTGCATTAAAAACTATATGGAAAAAAGAAATAGATCGTTTTATTCGTATTTGGATACAAACTATAATACCTCCTATTATAACTATAACATTATATTTTATAATATTTGGTAATATTATTGGATCGCAAATAAATAATATTCTAGGATTTAGTTATATACAATTCATAATACCAGGATTAATTATGATGAACATTATTAATAATGCATATTCAAATGTTGCTTCATCATTTTTTAGATCCAAATATCAACGTAATATAGAAGAATTATTAATTGCTCCTGTACCAATTCATATTATTATTATTGGTTATATTGGAGGAGGAATAGCACGTAGTATTATTATTTGTATATTAATTACTTTAATATCAACATTTTTTATACCTTTATATATATATTCTTGGTTTTTTTTTATTATAATAACTATTTTAACTGCTATATTATTTTCTTTAGCTGGTTTATTAAATGCTATTTTTGCTAAAGATTTTGATGATATAAGTTTAATTCCTACTTTTTTTTTAACTCCTTTAACTTATTTAGGAGGTGTTTTTTATTCAACCTCTTTATTACCATCTTTTTGGAAAAAAATATTAAAAATTAATCCAATTTTCTATATTGTTTCTGGATTTCGTTATAGTTTCTTAGGTATTAATTATAATTCTTTATTTATTACTATTTTAATTTTAATATTTGGTATAATTATCTTATATTCATTATCTTGGTTTTTTATAAAAAATGGAAAAGAAATATTTTTTTAAAAAATTTATTAATAAATATTATTTAATATAAAATTTAAATAAATAATTTATAGATTATATTATATCTATAAATTATTTTTTATCCTGCTATTTGTTTTTCGCGAATTTCAGCTAATGTTTTACAATCAATACATAAATTTGCAGTAGGACGAGCTTCTAATCTTTTTAAACCAATTTCTATATCACAAGATTGACAATAACCAAAATTATTTTTTTCAATTTTCATTAAAGTTATTTCAATTTGTTTTATTAATTTTCTTTCTCTATCTTTATTTCTTAATTCAAAATTAAATTCTTCTTCTTGTGTTGCTCTATCTATTGGATCAGGAAATTTTGATGCTTCATCTTGTATATAAGAAATAGTATAATTACCTTTATTTATTAATTGTTCACGCCAAGATTGTAATATTTTTTTAAAATGTAATAATTGTTTTTTATTCATGTATTCTTCTTTTGGTTTAATTACATATGGAGATACTCCTGCAATAGATAAAATATTTAAAGAAGATAAAATCTTATTTTTTTTTTTCATATTTATTCCAATATAAATTTAAATTATTTTGAATGATTAAGTTTTAAAATTAAATAAAATTTATTTTAAAATATTTTAAAAATTATTTACCTAAATAAATAAATTTATTTATGATATTTTATTTTATATTTATTTAATATATTTATTTTTTATTTAATAATATATCTAAAAAAATTATGTTAACTTTTATTTTAGAATTTTTTATATAAAATTTTATTTAAAAATCTAAGGTTAATTTATTATAAAAGATATTTATACAATAAATTTATAAAAATTTAAATATAATTAAAATATATTTTTCACAATAAAATTTATTATATATAAATTAATAAATATTTAATATAATTAATAATCTTTTATTTACTATAAATAATATTATGAAAACAAACTTTTATTTTTGTATAGAAAAAATTATAAAACGGATAAATATATTAAATCAATTAAGAATTAATCGAGCTATAAACTCAATGAATTATGTTTTTAAAAAAATATATGTTTTATTACCTATATTATTACATTATAATCATCCGTTAATTCCAGGATATATTTCAGATGATGTTCCCCATGGAATAGATAATTTTTATCCTAATAAGAAATATTTATCTTTATTAACAATTAATAGTATATTTTTTAAAAAAAAATATTCCAAATATAATAATCCTATTACAGGAATATATTCTATGGGTAGTATATCATCTATTTGTCAAAATAAAAATTCTGATTTTGACATTTGGGTATTTCGAAAAATATGGTTAAGTAAAAAAAAATGTTTGTTTTTAAAAAAAAAATTTCTTCTTTTAGAACAATGGTGTAATTTGATAGGAGTAGAAGTTAATTTTTTTTTAATAGATGAAAATTATTTTCTTAAAAATAATTTTTTAGTACAGAAATCATCTATTAATACAATTAATAAAAATTTATTATTAGATGAATTTTATAGAACAGCTGTATGTATGGCTGGTAAACCTATAATATGGAATATTATTCCAATCAATAAAGAAAAATATTATGATGATTATGTCAATTTTTTATATAAAAAAAAAATACTCATAAAAAATGAATGGTTAGATTTAGGAAAATTAAAAAATATTTCTATTAATAAATATTTAAAATCTATTTTATGGCATTTTTATAATAAAATGGATTTATATCCATATAAAACAATATTAAAAATTTTATTATTAGAAAGTTATTTATATGAATATCCTAATATAATATTATTAGCTATTGATTTAAAAAAATGCTTACATAATGGTAATATTATTTCATTTGGACTAGATCCATATTGTATGATGTTAAAAAAAATTACAGTTTATTTAAAAAATATAGGTAATTTTCAACAATTAGATTTAGTAAGACAATGTTTTTATATTAAAACAAATGAAAAATTGTCAATAAATAAAAATATTTATAATTGGAAACATTCTATAATAAGCATTTTAGTAAAAAATTGGAGATGGAATAAAAAAAAAATAACATATTTAGATAATGTTAAAGATAAAATTATTAAATATAAAATATTAAAAAATTTTTTTAAAAATATTAATTATTTTTTATATAAAATTTAATATATATAAAATATTGTATAATTAAGTTTGTATATTTATTAAATTCATTATATAATCAAACATCATATTTATTTTAAAATAAAATTATTGATTATAAAAAATTTTATTTAATTTTATATAATATAATAAAGGATATTAATTTATTTTATGAATAATTCAACTATTATTAGTTTAAATGATATAAATTTTAAAACAAAAATTAATATTAATAGTTTTATTTTAGTTGATTTTTGGGCTGAATGGTGTAATCCATGTAAAATGTTTTCTTTAGTTTTAAAAGATATATTTAATTCGTATCGTAAAAAATTGTTTTTTGCTAAGTTAAATATTGATGAATATCCAAATATTGCTCAGAAATATGATATTAGAAGTATACCAACAATTATATTATTTAATAATGGTATTATAGTAGATAAAACTACTGGTTCAATTAATAAAATTCAATTAATAAAATTTTTAGATAAACATCTAAAATAATAAATTTTATTTTACAAATAACTAAGTAAATAAAATTTTTTAATAAAATTTTATTTATATAAATTATAGGAGAGTTTTAATTATGATACTTAATCATAAGTATTTATTTTTTTAAATTACATAATACTGTATTATTTATATAATAATTATATGCTATTTTATTAAAATTTTTATAAATTTTATAAATATAATTTATATAGTATATAAAATCAATTAACAATACCATTTCAAAAGAAATGTTTCAGTTTTATTCAAGATTAAGACCTCACCATTATGAATCTTACCGTATTAAAAAATAAATTAATATCAGACTTACTTAATTTAGCAAAAAAAATTGATTTAGAAAATTTAGCTAGAATGCGTAAACAAGATATTATTTTTGCTATATTAAAACAACATTCCAAAATTGGAGAAGATATTTTTGGTGATGGAGTATTAGAAATATTACAAGATGGCTTCGGATTTTTACGTTCATCTGATAGTTCCTATTTAGCAGGACCAGATGATATATATGTATCTCCAAGTCAAATTAGACGTTTTAATTTACGTACAGGAGATACAATTTCAGGTAAAATAAGACCTCCAAAAGAAGGAGAAAGATATTTTGCTTTATTAAAAGTTAATGAAGTAAATTATGATAAACCTGAAAGTTCTCGTAGTAAAATTCTTTTTGAAAATTTAACTCCATTACATACTAATTCTCGTTTAAGTATGGAAAGGGGAAACGGATCTACAGAAGATTTGACAGCTCGAGTTTTAGATTTAGCGTCACCAATTGGAAGAGGTCAAAGAGGATTAATTGTAGCTCCTCCTAAAGCAGGAAAAACTATGTTATTACAAAACATAGCACAAAGTATAGCTTATAATCATCCAGAATGTGTATTAATAGTTTTATTAATTGATGAACGTCCTGAAGAAGTTACTGAAATGCAAAGATTAGTTAAAGGAGAAGTTATTGCATCAACTTTCGATGAACCTGCATCTAGACATGTTCAAGTATCTGAAATGGTTATTGAAAAAGCTAAAAGATTAGTAGAACATAAAAAAGATGTTGTAATTTTGTTAGATTCAATGACTCGTTTAGCTAGAGCTTATAATACAATTGCTCCTGCTTCAGGTAAAGTATTAACAGGTGGTGTAGATGCTAATGCTCTTCATAGACCTAAACGTTTTTTTGGAGCTGCAAGAAATGTTGAAGAAGGTGGTAGTTTAACTATAATAGCAACAGCCTTAATTGATACTGGATCTAAAATGGATGATGTAATTTATGAAGAATTTAAAGGAACAGGTAATATGGAATTACATTTATCACGTAAAATAGCCGAAAAAAGAGTTTTTCCTGCTATTGATTATAATCGATCAGGAACTAGAAAAGAAGAATTATTAAGTTCTCAAGAAGATTTACAAAAAATGTGGATTTTAAGAAAAATTATTCATCCAATGAGTGAAATTGATGCTATGGAATTTCTTATAAATAAATTATCAATGACTAAAACAAATGATGAATTTTTTGAAATGATGAAAAGATCATAAAATTTAAATTTATTAATTTATTTTAGCTAAAATAATTATTTTTAATAAAAATAAAAAATATTATAATTAATTTTTACTTTTATTTTAAAAATATTTAACAAATATTTTATTTATAAACAAATATTTTTTTTAATATTTTTAGTAAAAATACTAGACATTAAAGTTATGAATTTGTAATATTAACTGTATAAATAGGTATAGTTATCAGCACCCGTAGCTCAGTAGGATAGAGTACTGCTTTCCGAAAGCAGAGGATTCAGGTTCAATTCCTGTCGGGTGCAAAATTATTATTCTAAATTATAAAAAATTTATGGTGGTTATAGCTCAGTTGGTAGAGCGCTGGATTGTGGTTCCAGTTGTCATGGGTTCGAATCCCATTAACCACCCCATAAAATAAATAGTTAACGGCGAGTAGCGCAGTTTGGCAGCGCAACTGGTTTGGGACCAGTGGGTCGGAGGTTCAAATCCTCTCTCGCCGATAAATATTATTTTAAAAATAAATATTGTATTTAATTCTAAAATTAATTATATCTTCTATAGTTAATACTGACATATTATTTTTTTTTGCAAATAATATGGTATCTTGAGTACGTGCCATTGAACCATTTTTATTTGTTAATTCACATAATATTCCTGTAGGATTCATTTTTGCTATTTTTAATAAATCTATAGTAGCTTCTGTATGTCCTTGTCTTTTTAAAACTCCTCCTTTCATAGCTCTTAATGGAAATACATGTCCAGGACGATTTAAATCATTAGGTTTTGCATTAATATTTATAGCTGTTTTAATAGTTGTAAATCGATCTTGTGCAGATACACCTGTAGTAATACCTTTAGCTGCTTCAATTGTAACTGTAAAAGCTGTTTTATAAAAACTAGTATTATTTTTTACCATCATAGGTAAATTTAATTTTTTTCTTAAACTTTCAGTAATACATAAACAAATAATACCACTTCCATATCTAATAGTTAAAGCTATCTGTTTTACAGTAATTTTTTCTGCAGAAAAAATAATATCACTTTCATTTTCACGGTTTTCATTATCTAATATTAAAACACCTTTTCCTTTATTAAGAGATAAAATAGCATTTTTTACTCTAGTAATTGAATTACCAAATTGATAAATAAGTAAGTTATGATTATTTATATTATACATATATTACAACTTTAAATAAAATTAACGTATTTATTATAAATAATAATATGAAATTATAAAAAAATTTAAATATCAATTTAATTATTTATTAAATTTTTTTTATATAAATTTTTTAATTCATTAAAACTAACAGTAGCAGTACCAAATTTACTGACTGCTATACTTGCTGCAATATTAGATAAAAAACATGAATCTTTCAGAGACATTTTACCTTGAGCTAAAAATGCTGATAAAACTCCAATAACAGTATCACCAGCACCAGTAACATCATTAACTTTATGTGCTTGAGATTTAAAATGAATAGGTTCTTTATTTTTTTGAATTAAACTCATTCCATTTTCCGATCTAGTAATTAGCAATGAATTTATATTATAACGTGAAATTAAATTTAAACCTTTATCAACTATTTTTTTTTCAGAATTACATTTTCCAACTACTGATTCAAATTCCATTAAATTAGGAGTTAATAATGTAGCTCCTGAGTATTTTTCATAATTATCTCCTTTAGGATCAATAATCACAGGTATTTTTGATGAATTTGCTAATTTAATCATAGATTGTATATTATATAATGTTCCTTTATTATAATCAGAAAAAACTATAATATTAATATTAGGTATAATTTTTCTAATATTCTCTAGTAATATATTACTATTATGTATATTTTTATATTCTTTTTCAAAATCTAAACGTATTAATTGTTTATTTAAAGATAATACTCTTGTTTTAATGATAGTTTTAAAATTAACATCTTGAATAAAATTATAATCAACATTATTTATTTTTAATTTTTTTTTAATAATATTTGCTGCATTATCTATACCTAATAAGCCAAATAGTTTAACATTAGCTCCCATTGAAGATACATTCATAGCAACATTTGCTGCACCTCCTGGAATATAATTTATATTTGTAATTTTTACTACTGGTACTGAAGCTTCTGATGATATTTTATTTATTAAACCATAAAAATAACGATCTAGCATCACATCACCAACGACTAAAACTGTTGTATTATTAAAATCAGGTAATATTAATTTCATTTTAATAGTCCATTATAATGATCTTAGTTTATAATCATATTAATAATATTAAATAGTTTTATTATAATGATTTAATATAAAAATAATATGCAATATATAAAAATAATTTTTTAACAAAATTGTAACATAAATTATATTTAATTAAGGAGTATAATAATTGAAAATTTATTTAGTAGGTGGAGCTATTAGAGATTTTATCTTAAATTTAAAATTTTCAGATAAAGATTGGTTAGTAGTAGGAGCTAGTGTAGATTTAATGATTAAATTAGGTTTTAAATTAGTTGGAAAAGATTTTCCTGTATTTTTACACCCAATAACACATGAAGAATATGCATTAGCTAGAACTGAAAAAAAATCAGGACATGGGTATGAAGGATTTATTTATTATTCATCACCTAATGTTACATTAGAAGAAGATTTATTACGTAGAGATCTTACAATTAATGCTATTGCACAAGATCAATATGGAAACTTTTATGATCCATATAATGGAATAAAAGACATTCATAATAAAATACTTAAACATGTTTCTCATTCTTTTAAAGATGATCCTTTAAGAGTATTAAGAGTAGCTAGATTTGCTGCTAAATTATCACATTTAAATTTTAATATTGATAAAAATACATTTAAACTAATGAAAATAATGAGTAATTCTGGAGAATTATCTTATTTAAAACCAGAAAGAATTTGGAAAGAAACTGAAAATGCTCTTAAAGGATCAAATCCACATATATTTTTTATAACATTAAAAAAATGTGGTGCATTATCAATTCTTTTTCCAGAAATTGATAAATTATATGGAATTCCAGCTCCAGTAAAATGGCATCCTGAAATAGATACTGGAATCCACACTATGATGACATTATCTATTGCATCTAAATTAACTTCTGATTTAGAAATAAGATTTGCTGCTTTATGTCATGATTTAGGTAAAGGAATGACTCCTAAAAAATTATGGCCTAGACATTATGGACATGGTGTTGCTGGAATACCTTTAATAAAAACATTATGTAAAAGATTAAAAATACCAAATAATATTCGTGATTTAGCTATATTATCTGCTAAAGTACATGATATAATACATGATATTTATAATCAAAAGGCTGAAAATATACTTAATATATATAATATTATTGATGCATGGAGAAAACCTTATAGAGTAAAACAAATTGCTTTAATTAGTGAATCTGATGCTAGAGGAAGAGCTACATTAGATTCTTTATTTTATAAACAAGGAAAATATTTTATTGATATATATCAATATATAATTAAAATTATTAATAATAAGGATATAATCCCAAATGGAATTAAAGGATCAGATATTGCTAAAATTATAAATAAACGTAGATTAAAATTATTAAAATTATTTATAAATTCTAAAAAAAATTAAATAAATTTTATATATAAAAGTATTATTATAAAAAAACGATATATAGCAAACCATTTTAAAGAAACATTATTTATAAAATATAAAAAAAATTTAATAGTAATTAAACTTATAATAAATGATATAATGAAACCTAAAAAAATAAATTTACTATCTTCTATAGAAAGTATGTGAATATGTTTATATAGTTCTAAAAAACTAGCACCAAAAATTATAGGTATTGCTATAATAAAACAAAATTCTGATGATACTAAACGATTTATTCCTAATAATAAACTAATTGATAAAGTAGAACCAGATCTAGATATTCCAGGAAATAATGATAAACATTGAAATAAACCAATTAAACATACTTTTTTATATGTTAAAGCGTTAATATTATTAATATAATATTTATTTGGTTTAAATACTTCAGATAAATATAGTAATATACTACCAAATATTAATCCATAAAAAACTATAATAACATTCATAAGTGATTTAATCTTATCATAAAACAATAAACCTAGAATAATTATTGGTAATATAGATATTATTATATGTAATAATGTTATTTTTTTTTTATAAAATATTTTATATGATAGTGAATTATTAATAATTTTTATTATTCTTGACCAAAAAATAATACATGCTGATGTTATAGATCCTAATTGTACTATTACTTCAAAGACTTTTATTTTTTCATTTTCAATAATATTGAATATATGATTAAATATAATCATATGTCCTGTAGATGATATAGGTAAAAATTCAGTTAATCCTTCAACTATACTTAATAAAATAATTGTAGAATATTTTAATTTCATCATAATATAAACTTAATTTATAAAAATATTTTATTTATTTTTATTTTTTTTTAAAATTTTTTAATTATTTATCATAATTTAATGATAATTTTGAATTAATAAAAATATCATATAATTTATTTTTATTTTTTTTATTAAATTTTTGCATACCAATATATGCAATCATAGCTGCATTATCAGTACATAATTTATTAGTACTATAAAAAACTTCAATGTTATTTTTTTTTAATTCTTTAGTTAAATATTTTCTTAGTTTTTTATTAGCACTAACTCCTCCTGCAATTACTAATTTAGTAATATTATATTTTTTTAAAGCCCATAGACTTTTAATAAAAAGAGTTTCTACAATAGCATCTTCAAATGCACATGCAATATCTGCTTTTGTTTGAAAATCTAAAATTGTATATTTGTTTATAAAATTTTTTGCAAAAGTTTTTAATCCAGAAAAACTAAAATTTAAATTATTTTTATCTTTTATCATAGGTCTAGGAAAAATAAAATGTTTCGAAATTCCAAATTTAGCAATTTTAGATAAATTTTTTCCTCCTGGAAATTTTAAACCTAAAATAATTGCTATTTTATCTAAAGCTTCTCCAGCTGCATCATCAATATTATTTCCTAATATTTTATATTTTCCAAACTTATAAGCATAAATTAATTGTGTATTACCTCCTGAAACTATTAAAACAATAAAGGGGAAATTTGGATGTTTTTTTTCTAACATTATTGATAATAAATGTCCTTCAATATGATTAATAGGAATAACTGGTATTTTTAAAGAAAATCCTAATGTATGTGCAACAGTAGCACCTATCATTAGAGAATTGATTAATCCTGGACCTGCAGTATAAGCGATTCCATTAATATCATTAATTTTTTTTTTATTCAAAAATAATGTTTTTTTAATTAATGGAATAATTTTTTTTAAATGTTGTCTTGCAGCTAATTCAGGAACAATACCTCCATATTTTGTATGTATTTTTTGACTATAAACATTATTAGATAATAATCCATATTTACTATCATAAATAGATATAGCTGTATCATCACATGATGTTTCTATTCCCATAATTAACATTTTTTTATAAAAATTTTAATAAATATAAATTAATGTAATTAATAAAATAGAATTTGTATAGTATATTATATAATATATGATATAATTCATCATTAATAATTTTAAATTAATAGAGAAATTTTAAAAATGCCAGTGATTAAAGTTCGTGAAAATGAACCTTTTGATTTAGTTTTAAGAAGATTTAAACGTTCTTGTGAGAAAGCAGGTATTTTATCTGAAGTTAGACGTAGAGAATTTTATGAAAAACCTACAACAAAAAGAAAAAGAGCTAAAGCATCAGCAACTAAAAGACATGCTAAGAAAATAGCAAGAGAAAATTTAAAAAGAATTCGTTTATATTAAAATATTTATAATTATATTATTATAAATGATTTTTTATTAATCTAAATATATTTTATCAATGAGAACATATATACCACATACATATATAAATGATTTACTTAATAAATGTAATATTATATTATTAATACAAAATAGGGTAAAATTAGTAAAAAGAGGTAAAAATTTTTTTGGAATTTGTCCTTTTCATTTAGAAAAACATCCTTCATTTGTTGTTAGTGAAGAAAAACAATTGTACCATTGTTTTGGTTGTGGAATACATGGTAATATAATCGATTTTATCATGAAGTATGATAATATTAGTTTTATTGAAAGTATAAAATTTATATCAAATTATTTTGGATTAATAATTCCTCAAGAAAATAATAATAAAAATTGTTTAGATATCATAAATAAAAAAAAATATATATATAATTTAATGTTAGATATTAGTAATTTTTATAAAAATTTCTTAATTAATTCTTCTTCAGGAAAAAAAGCTTATCATTATTTGTTAAATCGTGGTTTTAATAAAAAAATATTAGATTATTTTTCTATTGGATTTTCTTGTAAAAATTTTATTTATTTAATATGTAATAATAAAAAAAAAAAGATTTTTTAATTAAAGATTTAAAAATGTTAATTTATAGTAAAAATAATAATAATTATTATGATATTTTTTATAATCGTATAATATTTCCTATTAAAAATTTACAAGGTCAAATTATCGGTTTTGGTGGTAGATCTTTAGAAAACAAAGAACCTAAATATTTAAATTCACCTGATAATATTTTTTTTCATAAAAGAAATGAATTATATGGTTTATATGAAGTAAAAAAAGAATCTATTTTATTAGAAAAAATTTTAGTAGTAGAAGGATATACTGATGTTATTAGTTTATTCCAATTTAATATAAAATATGTAGTAGCAATTTTAGGAATATCAATCACAAATGAACATATAAAAAAATTATTTCAAATTACTAATCAAATAATTTATTGTTATGATGGAGATAATGCAGGAAGAAAAGCTAACTGGAATTCATTAAAAATTAGTTTATCTCATATGGTATGTGGTAAACAAATAAAATTTTTATTACTTCCTGATGGAGAAGATCCTGATAGTTTAATTAAAAAAAAGGGTAAAATTATTTTTGAACAACACATAAATAAAAGTTTATCATTTTCGGACTTTTTTTTTAAAATTTTAATAAGTAAAATTAATATTAAAAATTGTGAAGGAAAAGCTAAATTTATTAATTTAGCATTATCATTAATTCATAATATTCCAGATTATATATTTCAAATTAATTTAATAAAAAAAATAGGAGAAAAAATAGGTATTTTAAATTTTTTTGAAATATATAAATTAATTCTTCAAAAAAACAATAAAAAAAAAATATTAAATAATAATTATTTAAATAATTTTAAAAAAACAACAATAAGAATGTTAATTAGTTTGTTATTACAAAAACCTAAATTAATAAAAATTATACCAGAATTTAAACTATTTAAAACATCTAACATTAATGGATTAAAATTTTTTATTGAATTAATTCATATTTGTAATAAAAAAAAAATAACAACAGTACAAATTTTGGAAAAATATAGAGGAACAAAACTTAAAAAACCTCTTGAAACATTAGCAATTTGGAACCATATGATTCCAGAAGAAGAAATAGAAAAATTTTTTATACATTTAATAAATAAATTAAAAATGCATCTTTTAGAAGAAAGACAAGAATATTTAATTTTTTTAGAAAGAAAAGAAGGATTAAATATTGAAAAAAGAAGAGAATTATGGTTAATAAATAAAAATTTAGCAAAAATTAAAACCAAATTTTAAAATATATTAAATTTTACTTTTTTATTAAATACTAAATTAAAATATAGTTTATTTATTAATAGAAATGATAAATTCTATTTATTTTTATAAAAAAAATCTTATAAAATATGATAATAGAAGTATGGAATTTTTTATGGAGCATAACTCACAATTACAATTTAAACTTCTTGTTATCCGTGGTAAAGAACAAGGATATTTAACTTATTCAGAAGTTAACGATCATCTACCTGATGATATTATTAGTTCTGATCAAATTCAAAATATTATTCAAATGATAAATGATATGGGAATTCAAGTAATGGAAGAAGCTCCTGATGCAGATGATTTAATATTAAGTCAAAATAATAATACAAATGATGAAGCAGAAGAAGCTGTTGTACAATTATCTACTACTGTAGATTCAGAAATAGGTAGAACAACAGATCCAGTACGTATGTATATGCGTGAAATGGGAACAGTAGAATTATTAACAAGAGAAGGTGAAATTAATATTGCTAAAAGAATAGAAGAAGGTATTAATCAAGTACAATGTTCTTTTGCTGAATATCCAAAAGCTATTATTTATTTATTAAAACAATATAATCAAGTAGAATTAGGAAATATCCGTTTATCTGATTTGATTAATGGTTTTGTTAATATGAATATTAATGAAGAAATTATTTTTAATAAAATTATTAATATAAAAACAGAATTATCTGAAGAAAATGAATCAAATAATAATGAAAATATTATAGATCCTAAATTAGCAAAAGAAAAATTTTTAGAATTAAGAAATCAATATCATATGACATCTTATCTTATAAAAGAAAAAGGTAGATATCATAATGATTCTATAAATGAAATTCAAAATTTGGCAGAAATATTTAAACAATTTCGTTTAGTATCTAAAGAATTTAATTATTTAGTTAATAATATGCGTTCTATAATGTTACGTGTTCGTTTACAAGAACATAATATAATAGAATTATGTATTAAAAAATATAAAATATCTAAAAAAAATATTATTTTATTACTTTCCAATAAAAAAATTAATAAAAATGATTTTTTAAATCAATTAAAAAAATTTAAAATAAATAAAAAATTATCATTTTTAGAGTTTAACGATTTTTTTCAAAAAATAGAAAATAATTTTATACAATTAATTGAAATTGAAAAAGAAACAGGATTAACTATTAATCAAATAAAAAATATTAATAAAAAAATATCAATAGGAGAAGCTAAAGCTAAACGTGCTAAGAAAGAAATGGTTGAAGCTAATTTAAGACTAGTTATTTCTATTGCAAAAAAATATACAAATAGAGGTCTTCAATTTCTTGATTTAATTCAAGAAGGTAATATTGGACTTATGAAAGCAGTAGATAAATTTGAATATAGAAGAGGTTATAAATTTTCTACATATGCTACTTGGTGGATAAGACAAGCTATAACAAGATCTATTGCTGATCAGGCAAGAACCATACGTATTCCAGTACATATGATTGAGACTATTAATAAATTAAATCGTATTTCTAGACAAATATTACAAGAAATTGGTAGAGAACCTACTCCTGAAGAATTATCAGATAGAATGATGATACCAGAAGATAAAATTAGAAAAGTATTAAAAATAGCAAAAGAACCTATATCTATGGAAACTCCTATAGGAGATGATGAAGATTCACATTTAGGTGATTTTATTGAAGATAGTACATTAGAATTACCATTAGAATCAGCAACTTCAGAAAGTTTACGTTTAGCTACATATAATATTTTATCTAGTTTAACTCCTAGAGAAGCTAAAGTATTAAGAATGAGATTTGGTATTGATATGAATACAGATCATACACTAGAAGAAGTAGGTAAACAATTTGATGTAACTAGGGAAAGAATACGTCAAATAGAAGCTAAAGCATTAAGGAAATTACGTCATCCAAGTCGTTCAGAAATACTTAAAAGTTTTTTAGATGATTAAGTTTATTTAATTATTTTGATATAATCAAATAATTTATTATTAATAATAATTACTTGATTATATTAAATATTTTTAAATAATTAAATTTTTATTATTTTATTATATTCTTCTTTTCGTATTGTTAATACTTCGCATCCATTATTATTTACTAAAATAGTATGTTCATATTGTGCAGATAAAGTTTTATCTTTTGTTTTTACAGTCCATCCATCATTTGTTAAATATACATAATGTTTACCCATATTAATCATAGGTTCAATAGTAAAGATCATTCCTGATTTTAATATAATATTATTATGATAAGAATCATAATGTAAAATTTGTGGTTCTTCATGAAAATTTTTTCCAATTCCATGACCACAATATTCTCTTACAACAGAAAAATTTTTAGATTCAACATATTGTTGAATAATTTTACCAATTAAATTTAAATTAATACCAGGTTTAATTATATTAATAGCTTTATATAAACTTTTTTGAGCTGTAAGACATAATAATTTTGTTTTTTTTGATAAATAATCTCCAACTACAAACATTTTAGAAGTATCACCATAATAATTATTATTAAGTATAGTTACATCTATATTTATAATATCACCATATTTTAATAATTCTTTTTTACTAGAAATACCATGACATACAACATCGTTAACAGAAATACAAACAGATTTTGGAAATCCTTTATATCCTAAAGTAGCTGGTTTAGATTTTTGAAAATTTATAATATAATCATGACATATATTATTTAATTTTTCTGTACTAATTCCTGGTTTTATATAATTTTTTATCATTTCTAAAACTTGTGCAGCTAATTGACATGATTTACTTATTTTTTTTATTTCTTCATAATTTTTAATTATAATAGTCATTAATATTTCCATATAATTATTAATTGTATAATAATTAATATTACCTTATAAATAACTTATAAAATATTAATTTTTTTTTAATAATTAGTATTATACTAAAAAATAGTTAGTAATTAATAATTATTATTTATACGTAAATA
The DNA here is from genome assembly GCF_012562765.1 of Enterobacteriaceae endosymbiont of Plateumaris pusilla. GTDB lineage: Bacteria > Pseudomonadota > Gammaproteobacteria > Enterobacterales > Enterobacteriaceae. The sequence continues at coordinate 278,533 of NZ_CP046226.1, read as the reverse complement.
TAATAAAGAGAGATTAAATAATGAATATATCAATAAATGAAATGTTTAATGTTGGAGTACATTTTGGACATCAAACTCGTTATTGGAATCCAAAAATGAAAGAATTTATTTTTCATCATCGTAATAAAATACATATTATTAATTTAGATAAAACTCTTTCCATGTTTAATAATGCTTTAATAGAATTAAAAAAAATTAGTTCTCGTAAAGGTAAAATTTTATTTGTAGGTACAAAAAAATCAGCTTCAAAATTTATTAAAGACACAGCTAATAATTGTCATCAATTTTTTGTTAATCATCGTTGGTTAGGAGGAATGTTAACAAATTGGAAAACTGTAAAACAATCAATTAAAAGATTAAAAGAATTAGAAGTTCAGAGTAAAGATGGTACATTTACTAAATTAACAAAAAAAGAGGCATTAATTAGAACAAAAGAATTATTAAAATTAGAAAAAAGTTTAGGAGGAATAAAAAATATGGGAGGTTTACCTGATGCTTTATTCGTAATAGATGCAAATTATGAAAAAATTGCAATTAAAGAAGCAAGTAAATTAAATATTCCAATATTTGCTATTGTTGATACAAATTCTAATCCTGAAGGTATTAATTTTGTTATTCCTGGAAATGATGATGCAATACGTGCTATAAAATTATATTTAAATTATGTAAAAAAAGCTATTTTACAAAGTCAAATAATAAATAATAATATAAAAATTAAAAATAAAATTTAAAATAGTTAATTTATTTAAAAAAAGAGAAATTTAATGATTAAAATTACTGCTAATCAAGTAAAAGAATTAAGAAATATTACTGGTATAGGAATAATGGAATGTAAAAAAGCATTGATAGAAACAAAAGGAAATATAAAGTTAGCTATAAATTATATTCGTAAATATTTAAAAATACAATCTGTTAAAAAATCAATTTTTGTAGCAAAAGAAGGTTTTATTATAGATTTGATTAAAGATGATTATGGAATTTTATTAGAAATAAATTGTCAAACAGATTTTGTAGCTAAAGATATTAATTTAAATAATTTTGCAAAAGATATACTTAAATATTCTTTTAAAAAAAAAATTACTAATATTATTGAAATAAAAAATATTTTTGAAGAAAAAAGAATTCAATTAATTGGAATTTTAAAAGAAAATATTATTATTAATCGATTAAGTATAATTAAAGGTAATTTTATAGGTAAATATCTTCATCATAGTAAACGTATTGGTGTATTAGTTCAATCTAATATAAATAATTTATTACTCATAAAACAAATAGCTATGCATATAGCAGTATTAAAACCAAAATATATAAGTAAACAAGATGTACCTGAAAAAATTATTCAAGATGAATATAAATTACAAATGGAAATTGCAAAACAATTAAATAAACCTTTTAACATAATAGAAAAAATAGTGAAAGGTCGTGTAGATAAATTCATAAATAATATTACTTTAATTAATCAAAAATTTTTATTTGACACGAATAATACAGTATTACAATTTTTAAATAAAAATAATATTTTTATTTCTAAATTTATACGTTTTGAATTAGGTGAAAAATTACTTTAAAAATTAATTTTTATATTTATTATATTTTTAAATAAAAAATAAAAAATTTTAATTATGTGTAATTAATATTATGAACATGAAAAATAAATTAATTTATAAAAGAGTAATTATTAAAATTAGTGGTGAATTTTTACAAGATAAAAATGATTTAAGTATAACTATAAATATAAATCAATTAAATTACATAATTCAAGAAATAAAAACAATTTTACCTTTAGGAATACAAATTGGTATTGTAATTGGTGGAGGAAATTTATTTAGAGGTAAATCTATTGTATTAAATAATAATCTTGATCGTATTATTGCTGATCAAATGGGAATTTTAGCAACTATAATAAATGGCTTAGCATTATATAATTCTATGAAACTTTATTTAAAAAATATATATTTAATGTCATCTATTAAAATTAATGGAATTTGTGATGAATATGATATAATAAAAGCTAGAAACTTAATTACTAATAATAATATAATTATATTATCAGGTGGAATTGGTAATCCTTTATTTACAACTGATACAACTGTATCTTTAAGAGGAATTGAATTAGAAGCTAATGCTATATTAAAAGCAACAAAAGTAAATGGAGTATATTCTAAAGATCCTATAAAAAATTATGATGCAAAATTTTATAGAAAATTAACATATGATTATGTTTTAAAAAAAAAAATACAAGTAATGGATTATACTGCTTTTATTTTAGCTCGTGATTATGATATTCCAATTCATATATTTAATATTAATAAATCAGGATCATTATATCGTGTTCTTACCGGAGAAAAAGAAGGTACTATAATATCATTATAAGTTCTTTTCTAAATTTTAATAAATCTAAATATATGGAATAATAATATGTATAATTATATACTAAAAAATAATGAAGATAATATGAAAAAATGTTTAGATATATTTCAAAAAAAAATTAATACAATATATATTAGTAGAATATCTCCATATTTACTTGATAGAATAAATATTAAAGTTAATAATAAATTTATACCTATAAAATATATAGCTAATATAGTAGTAGATAATTCAAAAACTTTAAAAATTACCCCTTTTGATTTTTTAATGTTAAAAAAAATTGAAAAAGCTATATTATTGTCAAATTTAAATTTAAATATAAAACTAATAACATCACATAATATTTATGTTATAATACCTCCTCTTACAGAAACTAGAAAAATTAATATGATTAAAATCATAAAAGAAGAAACTGAAAAAAATCGTATTAATATACGTAATATTAGAAGAGAATCTAATAATAAAATTAAATTATTTTTAAAAGAAAAAAAAATAAGTGAAAATGAAGAAAAAAAATTATATAAGTGTATTCAAAAACAAACTATTTATTACATAAAGTGTATATCTGATTTTTTAGAACAAAAAGAAAAAGAATTATTAAATTTTAAATAAAGATTAATATAATTTAATATTTTATTTACAATATTATAATTGGATAGTATGAAATACTTAACTATATTAGGTTCAACTGGATATATAGGAAGAAATGTTTTGTCAGTTGTATTAACAAATCCTGAATTATTTAAAGTAAAAGTATTAGTTTCTCATAATAATGTAGAGTTAATGACTAAACAATGTATTTTATTTAATCCTGACTATGCAGTTATGTTAAAAAAAAATGATGCTGAAAAGTTAAAAAATAATTTATTTAATACTGAAATTAAAACAGAAATATTATTTGGTGAAAAAGAAATAGAACAAATATCATCTTTAGATGATGTAGATCAAGTTATTGCAGCTATAAATGGAACAGCAGGATTTTTATCTGTGTTATCTGCTATTAGAGCAGGAAAAAATGTATTATTAGCAAATGAAGAATTAATTATTATTTCTGGTAATATTTTAATGTATGAAGCTAAAAAATTTCAAGCAAAAATTTTACCTCTTAATAAAAATAATAGTTCTATTTTTCAAATGATGCCTATAAATATTCAAAAAAAATTAGGTTTTTGTAATTTAAATCAAAATAATATTCAAAGTATTATTCTTACTAGTTCTGGTGGTTCTTTTTTACATATTCCTAAAAAAAAATTTAAAGATATTTATATAAAAAATCTTTGTAAACAAACTGATAGTTATATGAAAAAAAAATCAATGATTAATTCAGCTACAATGATGAATATAGGATTAGAATATATAGCTAGTAAATATTTATTTAATACACAAAAAGATCAAATAGAGATTATTATTAATCCTGAATCAAAAATCAATGCTATGATAAAATTTAAAAATAGTAGTATTTCAACACAATTAAGTATTTCTGATATACGTATTTCCATTGCTAGTATGATAAATTGGCCTATTAAGATAAATTCTGGAGTTGAACAAATTAATTTACATGAATTAAAATTTTTAACTTTTTTAAAACCAGATTTAATAAAATATTCTTGTTTAAAATTAGCAATTGAAGTATGTTTTTCAGGAGATATTTCTTCATCTATAATATTAAATGCCGCAAATGAAATAGCTATAAAATATTTTATTAAAGGAGAAATATCATTAAATGATATTTCTCCTTTAAATCAAACTATAATTAATAAATTATCTTTTAATAATCCTAAATCTATTCATGATATATTATGGATAGATAGTTATGTACGTAAATATACTAAATATATATTGAAAAATAAATTTAAAAAACATTAACTAAAATATATTGATGTTTTAATAATGAAATTAAAATGATAATAAATAAATTAGATTATAAAATTAAAAAATTATGTTATCCAAACCATGTAGCTATTATTATGGATGGTAATAGAAGATGGGCTAAAAAAAAAAATATATGGAAATTCTCTGGTCATAAAGAAGGAGTAAATACTATAAAAAAAATTATTAATTCTGCATTATTTTACAAATTAAAAGTATTAACATTATATGCTTTTAGTAGTGAAAATTGGAAAAGATCTATCAATGAAATTAATTTTTTAATGAATTTATTTAATAAAATATTAAATAATGAAGTTTTAAATTTTAAAAAAAAAAATATATGTTTAAAAATTATTGGTAATATTAGTAAATTTAGTATTCATTTACAAAAATCTATTATTAAAGCTGAAAATCTTACTAAAAATAATAATGGATTAATTTTAAATATAGCTATTAATTATGGAGGTCGTTGGGATATTATTTCAGCAGTAAAAAAAATTGTTATAAAAATAAAAGAAGGTTTATTAGATTCTAAAAAAATTAATGAATATATTTTTTCTAAATATTTATGTTTAAGTAATATTATTCCTGTAGATTTAGTAATAAGAACTGGAGGAGAGTTACGTATTAGTAATTTTTTAATTTGGCAAATTGCTTATTCAGAACTTTATTTTACTAATATATTATGGCCTGATTTCAATGAAAAAAATTTTAAAGATGCTTTAGAAAATTTTTCTAAAAGAAAAAGAAGTTTTGGTGGTAATATTAAAAATTAAATTATATTAGAATAATATTTTATAAAAAATTTTAAATTTTAATTAATTTATATGATAATTAAAATAATTTAGAGGAGTTAATATTTTGTTTAATGTTATTTGGGATATAGTAATATTTATTATAACTTTAAGTACATTAATAATGGTACATGAATTTGGACATTTTTATGTTGCACGTTGTTTTAATATATATATTGAATGTTTTTCTATTGGTTTTGGGAACAAAATATTACAATATTGTGATAAATATGGAACTAATTTTGTAATTAGATTAATACCTTTAGGTGGTTATGTAAAAATGCCTGATAAACATCAAATTACAACTGATAAAACAAAATATATAAATAAATATAAGTTATTATTTTTTAATAATTTATCTTTTATAAAAAAATTTTTAATTATACTTTCAGGACCTATATCAAATTTAATATTCGCAACATTAATTTATTGGGGTATTTTTTTTATAGGTTTTCCTGCTAATAAACCTATTATTAATGAAATTTATTATTCTTCATTAGCAGATATTTCTGGTTTAACTCCTAATACAGAAATAAAAACAATTAATGGAATAAAAACTCCTGATTGGGATACTGTTAATATGATATTAATGCAAAATATAAATAATAGTTTTATTAATTTAGAAGTAAGTAATATAAATTCAAATATTTTATCAAAAAAAAAAATAATTCTCAAAAAAGAATTTATTAAAAATAGTAAAAATAATTTAATATCAAGTTTAGGTATTTTACCAAAAGGATTCATAATTTATCCTGTTATTACTAAAATTATTAGTAAATCACCTGCAGAAAAAGCAAAATTAAATGTAGGAGATAAAATAATAAAAATACAAGGAAAAAATTTTACAAATTGGTATAATTTTCAAAAAATTATTTCTAATAATATTAATAAATCTATTTTTCTAACTATAGAAAGAAATAAAAAAAGTATAAATTTGATTATTATTCCTGAAACAGAATATTTAAAAGATATAAAAATTGGATTTATAGGATTAATTCCAAAAATAATTAACATTAAAAATAATACATCATTAATAACATATAAATATAATATTTTTCAATCTTTTATTAAAGCAATTAATAAAACTTATACATTAATAAAATTAATGTTAATCATTATTTTAAATTTATTTCATCATAGTAATATAAATTTTAATAATATTAATGGACCTATTTCTATAGCACGTAATGCTGGAATATTAGCTCAAAATAGTTGTTTATATTATTTTATATTTTTAGCTTTAATTAGTATTAATCTTGGTATAATAAATTTATTACCTATTCCTATATTAGATGGTGGTCAAATATCTTTTTTATTATATACTAAAATAACAGGTCATAAATTATCAGAAAAAACACAAAAATTAATATATAATATTAGTTTAGTATTTTTATTTTTAATAATGGGGATAGCTTTAATCAATGATTTTTCACAATTATAAAAAAAAATATTTATTAAAAATTAAACAAATTAAATTTTTTATTTTATGTGTAATATTAATTATTAGTACTAATATCAATTGTACATCTATAGATTCTAATAAAAAAAATATTTTTTGCATAAATAAAATTATAATATTTGGATTGGATAAATTTAAAACAAATAGTATAACTCAAAATTTACCTATAAAAATAGGAGATTATATTACTAATAAAGATTTAACTAGATTAATACATACATTATTTGATATTGGTATGTTTGAAAACATATATGTATTTAGAGAGAAAAATAATATAGTAATTAAAATATTAGAAAAACCTGTAATTTCTAATATTATTTTTAATGGTAATAAATTTATTAAAAGTAATATTTTACAAAATATTATTAATAATATTGGAGTAAATAAAGGAATAATTATTGATTATCCAGCATTATTTTTTATAAAAAAACAGATAGAAAATATTTATTTAAATAATGGAATGTTTAATTCTCAAGTAATAATTAAAATTATTAGACAACCTCATAATTATGTTGCTATTAAATTTTTGTTACATGAAGGACAAATATCAAAAATTAAACAAATAAATATTTTAGGAAATAATTCTTATACTAAAGAATATTTATTGTATTATTTAAAATGGAATTCTAAAAGATCTTTTATAAATTTTTTTTTAAATAATAATTATTATATAGACTATATTAATAATGATATAGAAAATTTAAAAAAATTTTATTTAAATAAAGGATTTGCTCTTTTTAAAATAAAATTAATTACTCATAATTTTTCAAATAATAAAAAAAATATATACATTACTTATAAAATTAATGAAAATAAAAAATTTAAATTTGATAAAGTAATATATAATATTGATAAAAAAGAATTATTAGATAAAATAAAAAATATAACAAAAATTAAATCAGGAGATTTATATAATAATAATAAAATTACACAGACTAAAAATAAAATTATTAATATTTTAGGAAAATATGGATTTTTATATCCTCGTGTTCAAATTTTAAATAAATTTAATATAAATAATAATTCTGTAAAAATAATATTTAATATACATACAGGTAAAAAATATTTTATAAGAAAAATAGAATATATAGGAAATTCTTTAACAAAAGATAATATATTACGTAATGAAACTATCCAAATGGAAAATACTTGGTTTGATAGTAGTTTAATTCAAAAAACTAAAAAAAATTTAAATTTATTAGGTTATTTTGAAAATATAGAAGTTTTTTTAAAAAAAAATAATGATATAAAACATACAATAGATTTAATATTTAAGGTTGATGAACGTGATAGTGGTGTTTTAAACATTCATTTTGGTTATGGTAGTAATAATGGATTTTCATTACAATCAGATATAGGAGAAGATAATTTTCTTGGAACAGGAAATAATATTAATGTAAAAGTTAATACAGATTCATTACAAACTTATTTTGAATTTTCTTTAATGAATTCATATTTTTTAAATAAAAATATTAATTTAGGTACAAAGTTATTTTTTAATAATTTTAAAATACAAAATTCAAATCTTATAAATAAAAGTAGAGGTATTTCTGGAATATTAAATTATCCTGTTAGTAAAAATTTAAAAATACAAAATAATCTTGAATATAATATTAATAATTTTTTAGATGTAAAACCTCAAATATCTATTTGGAATTTTTTAAGAAAAATAGGTTATAATTTTAATTTAAATAATTCTAATCATTATATTATAAATAGTTTAAATTTAAAAAATTTATTTATTTTTAATACTTTAAATGATAAATTTTTACCAACAAAAGGAAATATTAGTATCATAAATACAAGTTTTAATCTTCCAATATCCAAAAATTATTATTATAAAATAAATATGAGTAATTCAACATATATTCCTTTATACTCAATTATGAAAAATAATAATTTAAATAATTTTTCAAAATTAATCTTTTTATTAAAAAGCAATATTGGATATGGTAATGGTTTTAAAAATGGAAATTTTCCTTTCAATAAAAATTTTTTTTTAGGTGGAGCAGAAACATTACGTGGTTTTAAAATAAATTATATAGGTCCAAAAGCATTATATTATAATTCATCTAAATATTTTTGTACTAATAAACATATAATATGTACATCTAATGATTATATTGGAGGGAATACGATAGCTAATTTTAGTACTGAATTAATTGTTCCTATTCCTTTTATAAAGGAAAAATTTAAAAAAAATATACGTACATCTATTTTTTTAGATATTGGAAATATTTGGGATACTTTATTAAAAGATAATTATTTAATGAAATTATATAAAATTTCTAAAACTAATATATTAACTAATATGAGGTCTTCTGTAGGTATTGCTTTTAAATGGTATTCTCCTTTTGGAACAATAGTTTTTTCTTACGCATATCCTTTAATTAAATATGATCAAGATCAAGTTGAACAATTTCAATTTAATATAGGTAAAATTCAAGAATAACTTATTTTAAGTTTGATTTAAATAAAATTTATATATCATAGAAGGAAAAAAAACATGAAATTTTTTTTTAAAATTTTTATAGGATTGTTTTTAACAATATTAAGTACTCAAACTTTTTGTTGTAATAATAAAATCGCAGTAGTAAATGTTGCAAAAATTTTTGAACAAATACCTTTAAAAAAATTTTTTGTTAAAAAATTAGAAAATGATTTAAATCCTCAATTAATTAAAATTCAGAAATTACAAAATGAATTAAATTCAAAAATAAGAATGATACAAGATCAAGGTATATCTATGATACCTTCTGAAAAAATAAAATTAGAAAAAGATATAGAAAAACTTAAAAATATTTTAATAATTAAAACAGAAAATTTTAAAAAAGAAAATAATAAAAAACAAATTGAAGCACGTAATATTATACTTAATCATATTCAAAAATTAATAAACATAATTGCAAAAAAAGAGCATTTTAATATAGTTTTTGATTCTACTTTTGTTCTTTATATAAAGAATATCAAAGATATAACCAATGAAGTTTTAGCTCAAGATAAACTTCCAATTAAATAGTAAAATTTAATTAATATTATATTTAATGCTAAAGTTATTTAGCATTAAATATATAATTAAATTTTAAAAAAATATTAATTAAAATTTTTACAAAAATGAAATATAAAAAATTTATTCATTTACATGTTCATAGTGATTATTCTATGAAAGATGGATTAGCAAAAATTGAACATTTAATTAAAAAAACATTTGAATTTAATATGCCTGCAATAGCAATTACTGATATTACTAATATATTTGGTGTAATAAAATTTTATAAAAAATCTCATAATTTAGGTATTAAAGCAATTATTGGATCTGAATTTATAATAAAAAATTGTATTAATTCAAATAATTATTTTACTAAAATAATTATTTTAGCACAAAATAATATTGGTTATAATAATTTAAAATTATTAATTTCTGATGCTTATAAAAGTGGTTATAATAATTTTATTGGACCTTTTATAACATATAATATATTAAAAAAATATAATAAAGGATTAATTATATTATCAGGTGGAGTTCAAGGAGATATAGGAAAAAATATATTAAATAAAAATATTTTTTTAGTTAAAAAAATTATTAGTTTTTATAAAAAATATTTTCCTAATAATTTTTATTTAGAATTAACTCGTACTAATCGTATTAATGAAGAAATATATATATATTTAGCTTTAAATATAGCTAGTGATTTTAATTTACCAGTTGTTGCAACAAATGAAGTTTGTTTTTTAAATAAAAAAGATTTTCTTGCTCATGAAATTCGTGTATCTATTAATAAGGGATGTACTTTAAATCAATTTAAAAAAAAGTCTAATTATAGTTCTGAACAATTTTTTAAAAGTGCAGAAGAAATGTCTAAATTATTTTATGATATTCCTGAATCATTGGAAAATAGTATAGAAATATCTAAAAGATGCAATGTTATTTTGACATTAGGAAAATATTTTTTACCTATATTTAATAATCATATAAATAATCAAGATTTACTTATTACACAATCAAAAATTGGTTTAAAAAAACGTTTAAAAATTTTATTTCCTGATATTAAAATAAGAAATTATAAAAAAAATAAATATAAAAAAAGACTATTAAAAGAATTAGATATTATTAATAAAATGAATTATCCTAGTTATTTTCTTATAGTTATGGAATTTGTACAATGGTCTAAAGATAATAATATACCTATTGGACCAGCTAGAGGTTCAGGAGCTGGATCATTAGTTGCTTATTGTTTATATATTACTAATATAGATCCTATACAATTTAATTTAATTTTTGAAAGATTTCTTAATCCTGAAAGGATATCTTTACCTGATTTTGATATTGATTTTTGTATGGAAAAAAGAGATCTAGTTATTGAACATGTAAAAAATATATATGGTTATGAAAAAGTATCTCAAATAATAACATTTGGTACTATGACAGCTAAAGCAGTAATTAGAGATGTTGGAAGAGTGTTAGGATATCCTTATGATTTTGTTAATCGTATTTCAAAATTAATTCCTTTAGATGTTGGTATTAATTTAAAAAAAGCTTTTATTATAAATAAAAAATTATCTAATTTATATAAATTAGATAATAATGTAAAAAATTTAGTTGATACTTCTTTAAAATTAGAAGGTACTATTCGTAATGTTGGTAAACATGCTGGTGGTGTTGTTATATCTCCTTCCAAAATAACAAAATTTACTCCTATATATTGTGATAGTAAAGGTGAAAATATAGTTACTCAATTTGATAAAGATGATATAGAAGATATTGGATTAGTTAAATTTGATTTTTTAGGATTAAGAACATTAACTGTTATTGATCATGCATTAAAAATTATTAATCAAAAAAATATACAAGAAAATAAAATTTTAATTAATATTAATTCTATTAATTTAAATGATAAAAAAATTTATTCTTATTTAAAAAAAGCTAACACAACTGCAATATTTCAATTAGAATCTAAAGGTATTAAAGATTTAATAAAAAGATTAAAACCAGATAATTTTGAAGATATTATTTCTTTATTAGCTCTTTTTCGTCCAGGACCATTACAATCAGGGATGGTTGATAATTTTATTGATAGAAAACATGGTAAAGAAATTATTTCTTATCCAGATATAAAATGGCAGCATGATAAATTAAAACCAATATTAAAATCTACATATGGTATTATTTTATATCAAGAACAAGTTATGAAAATAGCTCAAATTCTTGCTGGATATAGTTTAGGAAAAGCTGATGTTTTACGTAGAGTAATTAGTAAAAAACAACATAAAGAAATGTTTAAACAAAGATCTTATTTTTTACAGGGATCAAAAAAACTTAATATTGATACTACTTTATCAATGAAAATTTTTGATTTTTTAGAAAATTTTGCTGCTTATGGATTTAATAAATCTCATTCTGTAGGATATGCATTGATATCATATCAAACTCTTTGGTTAAAAGTATATTATCCAGCAGAATTTATGGCTGCAGTATTAACATCTGAAATGGATAATACAGAAAAAATTATTAATTTAGTAAAAGAATGTTGGAATATTAAAATAAACTTATTACCACCAAATATTAATACTAGTATATATGAATTCCATGTAAATAAAATAGGAAATATTGTATACGGTTTTGGAGCAATTAAAGGAATAGGAAAAAATCAAATAGATCATATTCTAAATATTAGAAAAAAACATGGTCCTTATAAATCAATAATGGATTTATGTATAAATACAAATTTTAAAAAAATAAATAAACGTGTTATAAAAAAATTAATAACTTCTGGTGCAATGGATTGTTTTAAACAAAACAGAGGTATTTTATATAATAAATTAGATGATACTATAAAAATATCTCAACAATATTTAAATATAAAAAAAACTGGTCAAATAGATATGTTTAAATTAATTGATAAAGATCAAAATATTTTAAACGATATAAATTTAATTTGGTCAAAAAAAGAAAAACTTTTAAAAGAAAAAAATACTTTAGGATTTTATTTGTCTGGTCATCCTTTTTCTGAATATTTTAAAGAAATCAAATATTTTTTTAATATTAATTATATAAAAGATATACCATTTTATTTTAAAAAACATATTTTTATATTAAAAATAGCAGGTATTATTAGTAATATACATTACATTATTAATAATAATAAAAAAAAAATAATAGCTTTTAACATTGATGATTATACAAAAATTATAGAAGTAAATATAACATTAGATCTTTTTAATAAATTTTTTCATTTAATAAAATTAAATAATATTCTTATTATAAAAGGATTAATTTTTTTTGATAATTTTATGAAAAAATTTAAGTTTAAAGGAATCAATATAATAGATATTGAAACATTTCGTAAAAAATATATATTTAGTATATCAATTATTATTCAAGAAAACAGATTATTTTTAAATAAAAAATTTTTAAAAAAATTAAAAAATTTTTTATTTGAAAATAATAACATAAAAGGAATTCCTATATATTTTTATTATAAAAATAATAAGATTGAAATATATCATAATCAAATATATAAAGTATTAATTAATGATATTTTATTAACTAAATTAAAATATATATTAGGAAAAAATGATTTAAAATTAAATTATAATTTTAACAAATAAATATATAATTAAATATTAATAAAAATTACATATAAAAGATGATATTAAAAAAAAAAATACAACTAATTTTATATAAATATAAAAAAATATTAATAGCATATAGTGGAGGATTAGATTCTACAGTTTTATTATATAATTTAATGAAATTACGTAAAAAATATCCTTGTATAAAATTAAGAGCTATTCATGTTAATCATAATTTAAATTATTACTCAAAAAAATGGTCAAAAATATGTTTTTTACAATGTCAAAAATGGAATATACCATTTATATGTAAAAATATAATTTTAGATAATAAAAAAGGAAATATTGAAGAAAAAGCACGTATAGAAAGATATAAAATATTTAGTAATTTTATTGAAAAAGAAGAAATTATATTAACAGCTCACCATTTAGATGATCAATATGAAACAATTTTATTATTTTTAAAAAGAGGTAGTGGACCAAAAGGATTATCAGGTATACCTCAAATAAATATTATAAATAAATTACGGTTATTTCGTCCTTTATTAAATATAAATCGTAAAGAATTATTAAATTATGCAATAAATAATAATTTAACTTGGATAGAAGATCAAAGTAATTTAAATAATAAATATGATCGTAATTTTTTACGTAATATAATATTACCTCAAATAAATTATAGATGGCCTTATTTTAAAAAATCTGTATTAAAAACTTCTTCTATTTGTCGTGAACAAGAAGAACTTATAACAGAATTATTAAGTTCTATTATGAATGAATTAATACAATATGATAATAGTTTATCTTTTATTCCTTTATATAAATATAGTATTGTAAAAAGAAATGCTATAATTAGAAAATGGATTGAATTTAATCAATGTAAAATGCCCTCTAGAAAAATATTATCCATAATATGGAAAGATATTATTTGTTCTAAATCAAAATTTAAATCCTATTTAAAAATAGGAAATTATCAAATTAGAAAATATAATTTTAACTTATATTGTATAAAAAATTTTTTTTCTTTAAAAAATAATATTTATAAATGGAATATTTTATTTCCATTAATACTGCCTAATAATTTAGGTAAATTATTTTTTTTAAATAAATATCAGAATAATGCTATTAAAATAAGAAAACCTAAAGAGAAAGAAATAGTTTATATAAAGTTTTATATTTATGGTAAATATTTTTTTTCTAATAATATTAAAAAAAAAATTAATATACATGATATATGGAAAAAACTTGGTATTCCTGAATGGGAAAGAGAAAATATTCCATTATTATTTTACAATGAAATATTTATTGCAGAATTAAAAAATAATTTAATTACTCTAGAAGGAGTTAATAATAAAGAAGAAACGTTTATTTTTTGGGATAAAAATTTTTTAATTTAATTTTTCTTTATTTAAAATAAAATCAATAATTGAATTAACAGATATTATATTATGTTCTCCTGATTGTCTAAATTTATATTCAACATTATTATTAATAATATTGTTATTATTAATAATAATAATATGCGGTATTCCAATAAGATCTATATCTGTAAACATTACTCCCGGATGTTCTTTTCTATCATCTAAAATTACTTCTATTCCTATAGAATTAAATTTTTGATAAATATCAAAACATACTTTTTTAATTAAACTATATTTATACATATTAATTGGTATTATTGCTACTTTAAATGGAGCAAGAGAATAAGGCCAATATATACCATGAATATCATGATTTTGTTCTATAAAAGCTGCAATTATACGAGAAATACCAATACCATAACATCCCATATGTAAAGGAATTTTTTCTCCTTTTATATTTGGTATATAATTATTCATTAAATTAGAATATTTTGTACCAAGTTGAAATATATGAGCTATTTCAATACTTTTATTAATTATTATTGGATGTTTATTATCAGGAGTAAAATCTCTATTACATATTTTTCTAATATCTTGAATTTTTTCTGGTATGGGTAAATCTCTTTTCCAATTAATATTAATATAATATTTATTTTGAATATTTGAACCTATAATAAAATTATTCATAGTCATTATGGAATAATCTGCAATTATTGGAATATTTAAATTTATAGGACCTAAAGAATAACTATTAACTTTAAAAATATTAATTATTTCTTTTTCAGATAATATATTTAATGGTTTTAGTATATTTTTATTTAGTTTTTCTATTTTACTAGTATTTATTTGATAATCACTTCTAATTAATAACGCAATTAGAGGATTTTTTTTTTCTATAGTTTTAATTATAATAGTTTTAATTATATTATTAGTTGATGAATTAAATTTTTTAGCAATATATTCAAAGCTTATTGATTTATTAATTGATAATAATTGTTTTTTTAAAAAAATATTTTTATTGTTATTAAAATTTACAGGAATAAAAAATTTTGCTAATTCAGTATTATACGCATATCCAGATTTTGATAATGCAATAGAATCTTCCCCATTATTAGATAATACATGAAATTCATGAGATATTTTTCCACCTATAAGACTATTATCACCTTCTACAACATAATATTTTAGTTTAATTAAATCAAAAATTTTTTTATAAGTATTTAATATAACATTATATGTTTCTTTTAAAGATTTTTCATTAATATGAAAAGAATATCCATCTTTCATTAAAAATTCTTTAGAACGTACTACACCTAAACGTGGTCTAATTTCATCTCTAAATTTTACTTGAATTTGATACAAATTTAAAGGTAAATTTTTATAAGATTTTATTTCATGTTTAATTAAAAAAGTAATAACTTCTTCATGAGTAGGTCCTAAAAAAAAATTTCTTTTATTACGATCTATTATCTTAAATAATTCATGTCCATAATCATGAATACGACCACTTGTTTCCCATATACTATTAGGTTGTATTATAGGCATTAGAATTTCAAAAAAATTTATATTATTCATTTCATTACGTATTATTTTTTTAAAATTTTTAAGTACTCTTAAACCTGTTGGCAACCACGTATATATTCCTGAAGATAATTGCCTAATCATTCCCGATTTTATCATTAAATAATAACTATTTATTTTATTATTTGGTATTGTAATTTTTGATGTAAAAAACAAATATTTACTAGCTAACATTAACTTTATCCTGTTTAAAAAAGTTTTAAATATTTGTTAATAGTTTTAATAAAATTATATTAACAAACAAAATAATGTAACCAATTAGAAAATAGTAAATTTCCATGACATCTCCAGTTAACTTTAGGAATTAATGAAACATCATTATTAGGAAAGTAATTAAATGGAATTGAAGGTTTTAAATTGATATTATAATCATACATATATTCTTTTGCTATAGTACAAGCATCATATTCTGGATGACCAGTTATAAAAATATATTTTTTATTTTTACTCATTAAAATATAAGCTCCTGCTTTTTCAGAATCAGATAAAATATTTAAGTCTGTATATTTTTTTATTATATCTGTAGAAAAATTAGCATATCTTGAATGTGGAACAAAAAAATAATCATCAAATCCTTTTGTTAAAAAACTATTTTTAATTAAAATTTTATGTTTAAATATTCCTGATAATTTAAATTTATTAATTTTTTTAGGCATATCATATAATATATTTAATATTGCTTGTACTGACCAACATATTGATAAAATAGAATGTACATGATTTTGTGCCCATTTTATTATTTGAATAAATTTTTTCCAATATCTAATTTCAGAAAAATTAATTAATCCTAAAGGAGCACCAGTAATAATTAATCCATCAAAATATTCATTATAAATTTCTTCAAAAGTAAAATAAAATTTTTTTATATGTTTTATTGAATTTATGTTTTTAGATTGACAATCATTTATACTTAATAAAGATAAATCTATTAATAAATGAGAATTAGATAATAATCTAATGATTTGGTTTTCTGTATCTATTTTTTTAAACATAAGATTTAAAATAATAATTCTTTTAGATACAGATATTTTTTTATAATTTTTAGGTTTTGTTAATAAATTTATATTTTCTTTTTTTAAAAAATTAATAGCAGGTAATTTTTCTGGAACTATTACTGACATATTTATTCCTCTTTTTATATATTTTAATTGATTTAAATAAAAAAAGCTAAATATTTTAATTTTAACAATAATAAATTATATTTATAATATAATTATATTAAAATATATAGCTTTAAGTTATATTTATATAAAATTATTTAAAATAATAAAATTATTATAAAAATTATATTTAAAATATATATTTTTTAGTAAATATTTTAATATTTTTAATAAAAAGAAAATTGATTAATATCATGTTTTGTAATATCAAATACTCCATTTAATTCAATAAAATTACTTAATAATTCTTTTTCAATCCAATTTTTAAAAGTATTATTAATCATAGAACAACCTTTACAACCACCATAAAATTCTAACATGACTAAATAATCTTGAGTTATTTTTTTTACTATTACATATCCTCCATGGTTTAATAAATTAGGATTAATTTTTTCTTTTAAAAATAAATTTATTTTTTCTTTTAAAGAAATTAAATTCTTATTATTCTTATTTATATTATTTTGTGTTATTGTAAATATTAATTTTTTATTTAAATTATCATTAATTAAATCTATTTTTGCTGTTTGTAATAACTGGGAATTGTTTTTTTCAATAAATATAGAAAAATTTTTAAATTTAATTTCAAGATCAGTATCCTTTATTTTTTTTTTATCACAAAAATAAACATTTCCTTTTAAAGAATTTTTTTGATCATTAACAATTTTAATTCTTATTTGTTTTGTTTTTTTAAAAGATAATAAATAATAAAGATATTTTTCTGCTTTACTAGTAAGTTTTAACATAAATTTAATTATTATTATTAATAATAAAAGATATTTTATAATATCTTTTAAATAAAATTACAATATATTATTATATTATAACTAATTTTTATAATATTAAATTATTTATTTTTAATAAAAATTAAATAAATTATTAATTTATATATAATTAATGAGAAAATATATGCGTCCAATGCTTAATGTTGCTATACGTATAATTCGTATAATTGGTGATTTTATTATTAAAAATTATGAAACACAAACAACAAATATTTTTAATAAAGAAATAAATATTAATATTTTTATAGAAAAAATAAATAAGAATATTAAAAATATTATTTTACAAAGTTTTTTAAGTATATATTCAAAAAAAATTATTGTTTTGAATACAAAAGGATTATTTATTTTTAAATATAATAAAACTCAATGGATTCTAAATCCTTTAGATGGAATTATAAATTTTATAAAAAAAATACCTCATTTTTCAATTTCTATAGCTATTTGTATAAAAAATAAAACAGAAATATCATTAATATATGATCCATTAAAAAATGATTTATTTACAGCTATTAGGGGACAAGATGCACAATTAAATGGATATAGATTACGTTGTAATAATTATTTAAATAATAAAAATTTATTATTTGCTATAAATGAAAATTTTATATTAGATAAAAATATAAATATAAATTTAATTAAATTATTTATAAAAAATTCAATTTCTTTTCGTATTAGTGGTTCTTTAGCTTTAGATTTAGCATATTTAGCTTCCAATAAAATTAATTGTTATATAAGTAATGATATAATTAATTTTAATAAATTTCTTGCAGGAGAACTAATGATAAAAGAATCGGGAGGATTAATAACTGATTTTTTAGGAAATTATAATTATAAATATTCACAAAATATATTAGCTGGAAATTCTACTATAATTAAATTTGTTATATCTCAGATAAAAAATATTAAATAATAAATTTATATAAATATATTTTAAAATATGATTTTTTATAATTTTTTTATATAAATTATTTGTTTATTGACTAATATTTTTAATAAAAATATTAGTTATTTTTAAAATAAATTATATTTAAATAAATAGAGTAAAAATTATGTTACAAATTAAAATAAAAAATAAATTAAAAACTATATTTAATCCTGTATATTTAAAAATTGATAGTAGTAATCATGTACATAATGTTATTAAATCTTTTAAATATCATTTAAATATTATAATAGTAAGTGATAATTTTATTAATCAAGATTTTATTACTCGTCATAGATCTATATATAATGCTTTAACTAATGAATTAATAAATGATATTCATGCATTATCATTACATACTTATACAATTAAAGAATGGAAAAAATTATAATATACTTATTTACTAGTTATTATATAATAACTAATTAAGAATTTCAGGTTATTTATTCTTAATAATAATTATTATGATAATAATACACAAGGTTATAAGCCTATGTACAATTTAGAATTACAAAATATAAATCATAAAATTATTCTTAAACTTAATAGTATTAATATAGAAAATAAGATTCAGGAAAAATTAACATTTATATCAAAAAATAAAATAATTAAAGGATTTCGTAAAGGTAAAGCTCCTTTAAATATTATTAAAAATTTTTATATAAAATCAGTACAATTAGATGTATTGAATAATTTAATGGAAAAAATTTTTTTTCAAAAAATTAAATCTAAAAAAATTAATATAATAGGATTACCTAAATATAATTTTCATAAATATGAAAGAGGTAAAGATTTTATATTTACTGTTATATTTCAAAGTTATCCTGAATTTAATTTATTAAAGTTTGATAATATAAAAATTGATGTACCTATAGTAAAAATTAGTGATGATGATATTAATCATTATATTTATAAATTTTATAATAAAAATATTGTATGTTTAGATAAAAAAAATAAAATAGCTCATTTATCAGATAGAGTTACTATTGATGTATTTATTTATATAAATAATAAAATGAATAAGATATTTAGTAATATTAAATTAATCTTATCTAATAAATGGAAAATAATACCTGATTTAGAAAAAAAAATTATTGGAAAAAAAAATGGAGATAAATTTGATATTAAAATATTAATTTCTAATTATTATCCTAATAAAAAATTAATTGGAACTCAACAAATTTTTTCAATATTAATTAAAAAAGTAGAAAAATATAAAATTATATTTGTTAGTAAAACAAATATAATTAATTCAAACTATATTAATAGTTTTACTTTTAAAGATTTATATAACATGATTAAAAATCAATTACAATTTAAAACAAATAAAATGATCCGTTATATTATTAAATATAAAGTAATGAATATTTTAATTAATTTACATAAAAATATAAAATTACCATTATTATTAATTAATTCAGAATTTAATTCTATTAATAAAATTTATAAAAAAAATAAAAATAAATTTAAAAAAATAAATTCAAAAGATTTATATGATAAAGCTAAAAAATATACTTTAATAAAAATTTTAATAAATAAAATTATTAATGAATTCAAAATTCAATTTAATCAAACTTTAGTAATAAATTTTATCCATGAAGAATTATCTTCTTTTATTAATTATTATAATGAATCTCAACTTAAAAAAATTATAAAATATTATCTAACAGATCAAAAATTAATGCAAAAATTGTATAATTCTATCTTAGAATATCAAGCAATTCAAACTATTTTAGAAAAAATGTTAATAAATAAAATAAAATATAGTTATAAAGATATAAAAAATGAATATTTAAGTATAAATTTTTAAAATTAATTTTTATCTTTATAAAAGAAATATTATATAAATCTATATAACTATTAAATGAAATGTATATAATTATCTTATAGTAAAATATGATATTTAAATAAAGGATTAATAATGATGTTATATGAACAAAATAAATTAAATATGATTCCTATGGTTATTGAGCAAACACCTAGAGGTGAAAGATCTTATGATATTTTTTCTAGATTATTAAAAGAAAGAATTATTTTTCTTATAGGAAATATTGAAGATAATATGGCAAATTTAATAGTTGCTCAAATATTATTTTTAGAGTCAGAAAATTCAGAAAAAGATATTTATATTTATATAAATAGTCCAGGAGGTATAATAACATCAGGTATGTCCATATATGACACAATGCAATTTGTTAAACCAGATATTAGTACTATATGTATAGGACAAGCATGTTCAATGGCTGCTTTTTTACTTTCATCTGGAAAAAAAAATAAAAGGTTTTGTCTTCCAAATTCAAGAATGATGATACATCAACCCATAGGTAGTTATCAAGGACAAGCAACTGATATTGAAATTCATACTCAAGAAATTTTAAGAATTAAAAAACATATAAATAGATTAATGTCATTTCATACTGGTCAAACAATTGATATTATTGAAAAAGATACTGATAGAGATAGATTTTTATCAGCTGAAGAAGCAGTAAAATATGGTTTAATAGATAATATTATCTATAATAGAAAATAAAATTTATATTATTTATTTATAAATGAGGTTTTTAATGATAAATAACAAAGAGAAATCAAGTAATATTTTATGTTGTTCTTTTTGTGGAAAATATCAAAATGAAGTTAACAAACTAATATCTGGTAATTCAGTTTATATTTGTGATAGATGTATTTCTTTATGTAATAATATAATTAAAGAAGAATTTTATAATCAAACAAATAATATTTACTTACATAATAAAAAATTACCTACACCTCATGAAATTTTTAATTATTTAGATAATTATGTGATAAATCAAGTAATAGCAAAAAAAACACTTGCAGTAGCAGTTTATAATCATTATAAAAGATTATATAGTAATAATAAAAATATAGAATTAGAGAAAAGTAATATTTTATTACTAGGTCCTACTGGATGTGGTAAAACTCTTTTAGCTAAAACATTAGCAAAATTTTTAGATGTTCCTTTTGTTATAACTGATGCAACTACTTTAACAGAAGCAGGATATGTTGGTGAAGATGTAGAAAATATTATTCAAAAATTATTACAAAAAGCTAATTATGATATAATAAAAGCACAAAAAGGAATAATATATATTGATGAAATTGATAAAATATCAAAAAAATCAGAAAATCTTTCTATAACCAGAGATGTTTCTGGTGAAGGAGTACAACAAGCTTTATTAAAACTAATTGAAGGCACAATATCTTCAGTACCTCCAAAAGGAGGTAGAAAACATCCAGAACAGGAATTTATTCAAGTAGATACAAAAGATATATTATTTATTTGTGCTGGATCATTTTATGGATTAGATAAAATTATTTCTAATAGATTAAATATCTCTAATAAAATTGGTTTTAATATAAAAACAAAAAATAATAATGATAAAAAAGATAAATTAAGATCTTTTCTTAAGGTTAATTCTAATGATTTAATTAAGTTTGGTTTAATTCCAGAATTTATAGGAAGATTACCAATTATTGTTTCATTAGAAAAAATAGATATTCATGGATTAATAAAAATTTTATTAGAACCTAAAAATGCTTTAATTAAACAATATAAAGCTTTATTTGAATATGAAAATATAAAATTAAAATTTACAAATGATGCTATTCAAGCAATTGCAAAAAAAGCAATATTATTAAATATTGGAGCTCGAGGATTAAGGTCTGTAATAGAAAAAAAATTATTAAATATAATGTATGATCTACCTTCGTTTAATAATATAAAAAAAGTAATAATTAATAGTAGAGTCATTAACAATTTATCTGAACCAGTTATTCAATATAAAAATAATATTTAAAATACTTTTATATTTATATAAAAGTATTAATTTAATAGTGTTATTTAATTTTTAATTAAAATTAATATATTTATATAATCATATAATTTAAAATTTATCAAAAAAATAAAGAGAGAGCTCTATGAATTCTGAGCATTCAGAACATATTGTAATACCTGTGTTGCCATTACGTGATGTTGTAGTATATCCTCATATGGTCATTCCTTTATTTATTGGCAGAAAAAAATCTATTCGTTGTTTATCATCTGCTATGGATAATGATAAAAAAATTATGTTAGTTGCTCAAAAAGATGCATCTAATGATGATCCTGGTATTAATGATTTATTTTCTGTTGGTACTATTACTTCTATTTTACAAATGTTAAAATTACCAGATGGTACTGTAAAGATATTAGTAGAAGGATTACAAAGAGCTCATATAATAACTCTTTCCGATAATGGAAATTATTTTACTGCTCAAGCAATCTATATAGATTCTCCAAATATTGAAGAAAAAGAACAAAAAGTTTTAGTAAGAACAGCTATTAATCAATTTGAAAGTTATATTAAACTAAATAAAAAAATACCTCCAGAAGTACTCACATCATTAAATAATATAAATAATGCAGCAAAATTAGCAGATACAATTGCTTCACATATGCCTTTAAAATTAAAAGATAAACAATTAATTTTAGAAATGTCTAATATTAATGAAAGATTAGAATATCTTATGGCTATTATGGAATCAGAAATTGATTTATTACAAGTTGAAAAAAAAATTCGTAATAGAGTAAAAAAACAAATGGAAAAAAGTCAAAGGGAATATTATTTAAATGAGCAAATAAAAGCTATTCAAAAAGAATTAGGAGAGATGGATGATAATACTGATGAAAATGAAATATTAAAAAGAAAAATAGAATTAGCTAAGATGCCTAATGAAGCTAAAGAAAAAGCTGAATTAGAATTACAAAAATTAAGAATGATGTCTCCAATGTCAGCAGAAGCAACAGTAGTTCGAGGATATATAGAATGGTTAGTACAAATACCATGGAATAATAAAAGTAGATTAAAAAAAGATTTATCTAAAGCAAAAAAAACATTAGATGCTGATCATTTTGGATTAGAAAATGTAAAAGAACGTATTTTAGAATATTTAGCAGTACAAAATAGATCAAATAAAATCAGAGGACCAATTTTATGTCTAGTAGGACCACCTGGAGTTGGAAAAACATCATTAGGAAAATCTATTGCTAAAACAACTGGAAGAAAATTTATTAGAATGGCATTAGGAGGAATTAGAGATGAAGGAGAAATAAGAGGTCATAGACGTACATATATAGGTTCTATGCCTGGTAAAATTATTCAGAAAATATCTAGAATAGGTGTTAAGAATCCTCTTCTTTTATTAGATGAAATAGATAAAATATCATATGATATGAGAGGTGATCCTGCTGCAGCATTATTAGAAGTATTAGATCCAGAGCAAAATATTTCTTTTAATGATCATTATCTTGAAGTTGATTACGATTTATCTGATGTTATGTTTGTAGCTACTTCTAATTCATCTATCAATATTCCATCACCTTTATTAGATAGAATGGAAGTTATTAGATTATCAGGATATACTGAAGATGAAAAATTAAATATAGCTCAAAAATATTTGTTACCAAAGCAATTTAATAGAAATGCTTTAAAAAAAAATGAATTAACAATACATAATACAGCTATTATAGACATAATTAGATTTTATACCAGAGAATCTGGAGTACGTAATTTAGAACGTGAATTATCTACTTTATGTAGAAAAGCGGTTAAAAATATTTTAATAAATAAAAATATTAAATCTATTAAAATAGATAATTTAAATTTAAAACAATATTTAGGAGTACAAAAATTTGATTATGGTAAAGCAGAAAATGAAAATCTTATTGGACAAGTTACTGGATTAGCATGGACAGAATCTGGAGGAGATTTATTAACAATTGAAACTGCATGTATTCCTGGAAAAGGAAAATTAACATATACAGGTTCTTTAGGTGAAGTAATGCAAGAATCAATACAAGCAGCACTTACTGTAGTGAGATCAAGATCAGAAATATTAGGTATAAATAATACATTTTATAAAACATTAGATATACATGTTCATGTTCCAGAAGGAGCTACACCTAAAGATGGACCTAGTGCTGGAATTGCAATGTGTATAGCACTTATATCATGTTTAACTAATAATCCTGTAAAAGCTAATATAGCTATGACAGGAGAAATTACATTAAGAGGACAAATTTTACCTATAGGAGGATTAAAAGAAAAATTATTAGCTGCTCATAGAGGAGGAGTACATACTGTTTTAATTCCTGAAAAAAATAAAAGAGATTTAGAAGAAATACCTAAAAATATTATTACAGATTTAAAGATTTTTCCTGTAAAAAAAATAGAAGAAGTATGGTTATTAGCCTTACAAAATCCTATCTATAAAAAATAGTATTTTATATTTTTAATAAAAAATCATTTAATTAATATAATTTAAAATAATAAAAAATATGTTAAATCAAATAGTAACATTAGCAAAAAAATTAATTGATTGTCCTTCTATCAGTCCTAATGATGCTGGATGTCAAAATATTTTAATTTCTTATTTAAATAAATTAAATTTTAATATAGAAGTTTTAAATATAAAAGATACTAAAAATTTTTGGGCATATAGTAATAATATTAATATTCATATATCTAATACACTTGTTTTTGCTGGACATACAGATGTTGTACCTCCAGGAAATCTAAAAAATTGGAAATATAATCCTTTTCAAGGTATTATTAAAAATAATATATTATACGGTCGTGGTTCTGTTGATATGAAAGGATCTTTAGCTGCGATGATTATTGCAGCTAAATTATTTTTTAATAAATATTCTAATTGTTGTAATGGTCGTTTAGCTTTTTTAATTACTTCTGATGAAGAAGGAATGGCTACTAATGGTACTAAAAAAATAATTCAAAAATTAATAAATAGAAAAGAAAGATTAGATTATTTTATATTAGGAGAACCTACAAGTAAAAAAATATTAGGAGATAATATAAAAAATGGTAGAAGAGGTTCTTTAAATATTGATTTAATAGTAAAAGGTATGCAGGGTCATGTTGCTTATCATAAATTAGCAAATAATCCAATTCATCAGATAATTCCTGCTTTAAATGAGTTATTATTAATTGAATGGGATAAAGGAAATAAATTTTTTCCTAAAACTAGTATGCAAATTACACACATGATATCATCTATAAAAAAAAATATAAATAATATTATTCCTGATGATATTTTATTAAAAATAAATTTTCGTTTTAATAATGAAATTAGTTATAAAGATATTTTAAATATTTTTACTAAAATTATTCAAAAACATATTAAAAAATTTAATATAAAATGGAATATTAGTGGATTACCATTTTTAAGCTTATCTAAACAAACTAATTTAAATACAAAAAATTTAATAAATATTGTCAAAAAAAATATTAAAATTATAAATAATGTAAATCCAACAATTATTAATGATGGTGGTACATCTGATGCACGTTTTCTTATTAAAAGTAAATCACAAATAATAGAATTAGGACCTATCAATTCTACTATTCATAAAATTAATGAATGTGTTAATATTAATGATCTTTATTTATTAGGTAAAATTTATTATAAAATTATTAAAGATATTTTATTATAAAATTAATTTAAGATAAAAAAATAATTTTATTAAAAATAAAAATAATTTATTTAATAATTAATATTAATAAATATATAAGTTAAATTTAATAAAAAAATAAAATTTTAAATAAATTTTTTATCACTCTAATATTTTTAAATTAATTTGATAATTATTTAGAATAAAACAATCATATATCAGATAGATGATATTAATTATTGAAATAATTAATTATGTTTAAAAATATTAAAGTAATAATTAATTTTATTATTTATTTAACACATCTGTTGCTAAACCTAAGAATATATCTGTAGCTATTCCTATAGATTCATAAAATGTTGGATGAGCATGTATAGTTAATGATATATCTTCTGCATCACACCCCATTTCTATAGCTAAACTAATTTCTCCTAATAATTCACCAGCATTATACCCAATAACTAAACCACCTATAATTTTATTAGTATTTTTATCAAAAATTAATTTTGTTAAACCATTTTCTGCATTAGAACATAGTCCTCTACCTAAAGAATTCCATGGTAAACAAGAGATTCCATAATTTATATTTTTAATTTTTGCATTTTTTTCTGTTATTCCTACCCAACCTATTTCTGGATCAGTATAAGCAATTGAAGGTATTACTTTTGGAATAAAAAAGTGATTTTTTCCAGCAATAATTTCTGCTACTAAATGACCTTCGTGTATTCCTTTATGAGCAAGCATAGGATGTCCTATTACATCTCCTATTGCATATATATTAGGAATATTAGTCCTCATTTGATCATTAACTTTAATAAATCCATTATTATCAATTTCAATATTAAATAAATTATTATTAATAAAATTTGAATTTGGTATTCTTCCTACAGCTATTAAAATAACATCATATTTTTTAGAAAAAATAGATTTATTATTATCATCAGTCATATAAACTTGTAATAGATTTTTATTACTATCTATAGATATAATTTTTGTATTTAACATAATATTAAATTCATTTTTAATATTATTATTATATATTTGAATAATATCATCATCAACTGATGGTAAAATTTTATTTGACATTTCAATAATATTAATATCTGAACCTAAAGCATGATAAATAGTTGCCATTTCTAAACCAATAATTCCTCCTCCTAAAATTAATAGTTTTTTAGGAATTTTTTTTAATAATAAAGCATCTGTAGAATCCCATATTCTATCATCACCGTAAGGTATAAATGGTAATTTTACAGGATGAGATCCTGTAGCAATAATAGCATGTTCAAATTCTATTTGATATTTATTATCATTATTATTTATATTAAGAATATTTGGTGTTTCAAAAATACCTATACCATTGATAATATCTACTTTTCTAGTATGTGCAAGAAATTGTAATCCGTTAGATAATTTTTTTATTATTTTATTTTTCCAAGAAATAATTTTTTCTATATTTAAATTCGGTACATTATTTAAAATACCTTTTTCAACAAATTTTTTATTTTCTTTTATTAATTTTGCTATATGTAATAATGTTTTAGAAGGTATGCATCCAACATTTAAACATACTCCTCCTAAATTTAAATAATTTTCTACTATTATAGTTTTTATCCCTAAATCACTGCAACGAAATGCAGCAGAATATCCTGAAGGTCCTCCTCCTATTACAACTACTGAAGTTTTAATTTTTGTACTCATAATTATCTCTATAATTAATTACTAATAAATTTAATAAATTAGTTTATTTTATTACATTAATAAATTTCTAATATCATATATTAAATCACAAATATAATTTAAAAAAGTAATTGCTTCAACACCATTTATAACTCTATGATCATAGGATAAAGATAATGGTAACATAAGACGAGGAATAAATTTTTTTCCATTCCATACTGGTTTAATATTAGCTTGAGATATTCCTAAAATTGCTATTTCCGGTGAATTAATTATAGGAGTAAAAAACGTACCTGGTTTTTTACCTAAATTAGATAATGTAAAACATCCACCTTGCATATCACTAGGAATTAATTTACCTAAAATAGCTTTTTTATATAATAAAATTAATTCTTGTGAAATATCAATAATATTTTTATTCATTAAATTAAATATAATAGGTACTAATAATCCTTGATCAGTATTCATAGCAATTCCTATATTATAATATTTTTTTAAAATAATTTTTTTATTATCTAATAAAGAAGAATTAAATATAGGATATTTTTTTAAAGCATATACAGATATTTTAATTAAAAAACTTAATAATGTAATTTTAATATTTTTATTCGTTTTATTAAATTCATCATTTTTTTGAATTCTAAATGATTCTAATGTAGTTATATCAGCTTCAATATGTTGTGTAACATGAGGAATATTTATCCAATTTTTAGTCAATTTTATACTTGATATTTTTTGAATATTATTCATTTCTTTTTCTTCTATTTCACCAAATTTTTTAAAATAAATAGAAGATGATGTAAGAGAAGTATTATTTTGATTATTATTTATTGAAATATATTTCAATAAATCTTCCTTTAATATCCTATTTTTATTACCACTACCTTTTATATTTAATAAATTAATATTTAATTGTCTTGCTATTTTTCTAATTGAAGGAGAAGCATGAATACTATCTCTTTGAAAAAAATTATTTGTATGATTTTCTTGTATATTTTTAGATATACTAGTAGAAATCAACATTATAGTATCACCTGATCTAACACTATCACCTATTTTAATTATTATTTTTTTTACAATACCATTATAAAGTGATGGTAAATTTATATTATTTGTATTATTTTCTAATGTAATCAATGGATTATTTTTATAAATTTTATCTCCTTCTTTTACAAAAATTTTAATTATTTTCATTAAACTATTATTAATATTAGGAATAATTATTTTATTAATTATTATATTAATATCATTTTTATAGATTTTTTCTTTAATATTATTAGGAATAATAATTTTATCATTATTTTTTTTTAAAATATTATTACTTAACTCTAAAATTATACTACCAGTACGTATTATATCTCCAATTGATACTTTTATTTTTTTTACAATACCATTTTGTGTTGAAGGTATATCCATAGAAGTTTTTTCTCCTTCTATAACAATAATAGAATCATCTTTATGTATATTATCTCCTTCTTTTACTAGAATATCAGTAACCTTCATTTCTTCAATTCCTATATCTGGTAATTTTATTTCTATATTCATATTTTTCCTTTTTATGATATTCTAGGATTATTTTTATTCATATTAATATTATATTTTTTAATAAAATGTAATATTAATTTTTTATTAATTAATTTTAATTTAACTAACATATTTAATATTGCTAAAACAATATATAACTTATTAATTTCAAAAAAATCACGTAAATTTTTACGACTATCAGAACGACCAAAACCATCTGTTCCTAAAACAATATAATTATTTGATGGTATATATTTACGAACTTGTTCTGCAAAAATTTTCATATAATCAGTTGTAGCAACTGTTGGTTCATTATTCATTATACTTGTAATGTATGGAATACGATTTTTTTCTAATGGATGTAACATATTCCATCTATCACAATCTTGACCATCTCTAGCTAATTCTGTAAAAGAAGTTACACTAAAAATATTAGATCCTATATTATATTCTTTATATAATAATTCTCCAGCTTTAATAACATGACGTAATATTGATCCTGATCCTAATAATTGAATAGTAGTTACATATCCTTTTATCGTTTTTAATTTATAAATTCCTTTACATATACCGTACTCAATATTTAAGTTAGGAATTAATTCAGGCATAGAATAATTTTCATTTGTAGTAGTAATATAATAATATATATTTTCTTGTTTTTTACCATACATTCTTTGTAAACCATTATATATAATTATAGCTATTTCATATGCATATGCTGGATCATATGAAATACAATTAGGAATAGTTAAAGAATAAATATGACTATGACCATCTTCATGTTGTAATCCTTCACCATTTAATGTCGTTCTTCCAGAAGTTGCTCCTATTAGAAAACCTCGTGCTTGTTGATCTCCAGCAGCCCAACAAAAATCACCTATTCTTTGAAAACCAAATATAGAATAATAAATATAAAAGGGTATCATAGGAAAATTATTAGTAGAATAAGATGTAGCTACAGCTAACCAAGAAGCAAATGCTCCTGATTCATTTATACCTTCTTGTAAAATTTGTCCTTTTTTATCTTCTTTATAATAAGCTAATAAATTTATATCTTGTGGTACATAATTTAATCCATTAGAATTATAAATTCCTATTTGTCTAAATAAACCTTCCATACCAAATGTACGTGCTTCATCTGCAACAATAGGTACAATTCTATTTTTAATATTATTATTTCTTAACATTATATTTAATATTCTTATAAATGCTATAGTAGTAGATATTTTTTTATCTTGTTTTTTAAATAAGGAATTAAAATCAGATAGAGAAGGTAATATTAATTTTTCACTAAAATTTCTTCTTCTAGAAGGAATATATCCTCCTAATTTTTTTCTTTGATGGTGAATATATTGATATTCTTTAGAATTTTTACTAAAAGAAATATAAGGCAAAGAATATAAATCTACATCATTAATTGGTATATTTAATCTATTTTTAATATATTTAATTGTATTTAAATCCATTTTTTTTATTTGATGTGCTATATTTTTACTTTCTGCTATATTTCCTAATCCATATCCTTTAATTGTATGTATTAATATTATTATAGGTTTATTTTTAATACTATATGCTTTTTTAAATGCAGCATAAATTTTTTTTGAATCATGTCCACCATAATTTAATTGTTCAATTTCCTTATCAGACATATTTTTTACAAGATCTAATGTTTGTTTATATTTTCCAAAAAAATTTTTTCTTATATAATTACCATTTTTAGATTTAAAATTTTGATAATCTCCATCAATTGTCTCATTCATTAATTGAATTAATTTTCCAGTTTTATCTTTTTTTAGTAATGAATCCCATTTATGTCCCCAAATTACTTTAATTACTTCCCATCCAGCACCAAAAAAAATATCTTCTAATTCATTAATAATTTTTCCATTACCATAAACAGGACCATCTAAACGTTGTAAATTACAATTTACAATAAAAATTAAATTATCTAATTTTTCACGAGCTGCTATATTAATAACACCTTTAGATTCAGGTTCGTCCATTTCACCATCACCTATAAATGTAAAAATTTTTTGTTTAGATGTATCTTTTAATTTTCTGTTTTT
This sequence comes from Enterobacteriaceae endosymbiont of Plateumaris pusilla, assembly GCF_012562765.1. Classification (GTDB taxonomy): domain Bacteria; phylum Pseudomonadota; class Gammaproteobacteria; order Enterobacterales; family Enterobacteriaceae. The sequence continues at coordinate 246,927 of NZ_CP046226.1, read as the reverse complement.
AAGATATTTTAAAAATTTTGCTTGATATATTGATGATATAGGACCTAAACCCATAGATACAGTAGGAAATTGCCAAAAATTAGGCATTAGTTTAGGATGAGGATATGATGATAAACCATCACCCAATATTTCTTGACGAAAATTATCAAGATTATTTGTATTTAATCTTCCTTCAATAAAAGCTCTAGAATATATTCCTGGAGAAATATGTCCTTGAAAATAAATTAAATCTCCAATATTATTTTTATTAGATGCATGAAAAATATGATTAAAACAAACTTCATAAATATGTGCTGCAGATTGAAAAGATGAAATATGACCACCTAAATCTAAATTTTTTTTTGAAGCTCTTAAAACCATCATAATTGCATTCCAACGAACAAAAGATCTTATTTTTTTTTCTAAAATAATATTTCCAGGATATATAGGTTCTTTTTCTAATGGAATAGTATTAATATAATTATTATTTTTTGTACTTAAATTTACTCCATATTTGTTAGCATGTATTATTAATTTTTTAAGTAAAAATTTAGCTCTTTCAATACCTTCTTCTTTTATAACTGATATTATAGATTGCATCCAATCATTAGTTTCAATTGGATCCACGTCATTATATAAATTATCTGACATGGTTTATTATTCCTTATTTTAATAAAAATTATATATAAATATATATTATATTATTTGATTAAATTATTTTATTAGTTAAAGTTATTAAATAATTACTTTAATAGTAATATTATTTTAATTCGATTTATTAAATATTATTGTTAATAACAAAAAAATTTTAAAATTTTTAATATAATTAATATATCAAAATTATTATAATATAAAATATAATTTTATTATTTATAATTTAATTAATATTTTAATATAGAAAATGAAATATTTTATAATTAAATAATTTTTATTATCTAGTTAGTTAATATACTAAAATTATTATAATATATAATAAAATATTAATATGATTAAATTTCTTAAAATAACTCATAATATAAATTATTTTTTCAATTTATATATTAGAAATATCACCTTTTTTTTGTAACCATTTACGACGATCTTCTGCTCTTTTTTTAGAAAGTAACATATCCATAATGGATAATGACTTATTTATTTCTTTATCAGTATTATTAATTATAAGTTGTACTAATCTTCTACTAACAGGATTTAATGTTGTTTCTCTTAATTGTATAGGATTCATTTCCCCTAATCCCTTAAATCTTTGAACATTAATTTTATTTTTTCTATTTTTTAATTTATTTAAAATAGTAATTTTTTCATTTTCATCTAAAGCATAAAATACTTCTTTTCCTAAATCAATGCGATATAAAGGAGGCATAGCAACATAAATATGACCTTCTTTTACTAATGGAAAAAAATGACGAATAAATAAAGCACATAATAATGTTGCAATATGTAATCCATCAGAATCAGCATCAGCTAAAATACAAATTTTATTATATCTTAATTTTTTTAGATCATTATTATTAGGATAAATTCCTATTGCAAGAGAAATATCATATATTTCCTGTGAAGATAAAATTTCTTCAGAATTAATTTCCCATGTATTTAAAATTTTTCCTTTTAAAGGCATAACTGCTTGATAATATCTATCTCTAGCTTGTTTAGCTGATCCTCCTGCAGAATCTCCTTCTACTAAAAAAAGTTCTGTATTATTAGAGTTATGAATTATACAATCAGCTAATTTACCAGGTAATATGGAACTAATATTATTTTTCTTTTTAACTAATTTTTTTGATTCTCTAATACGTTTTTGAGCATTAGAAATTACCATATCAGCTAAATAGATTCCAATTTCAATATTTTGGTTTAACCATAAAATAAAAGAATCTCTAATAATATTAGAAACAAATATTGTACATTGACGTGAAGATAATCTTTCTTTAGTTTGTCCAGTAAATTGTGGATCTTGAATCTTTATAGATAAAACATAAGAACAATGATTCCAAATATCTTCTCCTAATAATTTAATATTTCTAGGTAAAGTATTATGAAAATGACAAAAATTACGCATAGCATCTAATAATCCTAAACGTAATCCATTAACGTGTGTACCTCCATATGTTGTTGGAATTAAATTAACATAACTTTCTGTAATAAAATGATTACTTTCTGGAACCCAAAATAAAGCCCAATCTATATGTTTTTTATCATTACAATATTTTCCTTTAAATGGAATATTAGGTATTGTAGTAACATTTTTAATAGAATTGATCAAATAATCAGATAAACCATCTTTATAATGCCAATAATAATTATCTTGTGTATTTTTATTTTTAAAATATACTTTTAATCCGGGACATAATACAGCTTTAGCTTTTAATAAATTTATTAAATGAGAAACTAAAAAAGTAGAATGATCAAAAAAACATTCATTAGGCCAAAATCTTATTTTTGTTCCAGTATTTACTATTTTAGTATGATTTATTACTTTAAGATCTTGTATTTTATATCCATTTTCAAAAATTATAGTATAAATTTTACCATAACGAAATATAGTAACTTTCATTCTTTTTGATAATGCATTTACTACAGAAATTCCAACCCCATGTAATCCACCAGAAAAATTATAATTTTTATTAGAAAATTTACTTCCTGCATGTAAACGACATAAAATAAGTTCAATAGCAGGAATTTTTTCTTGAGGATGTATATCAATAGGCATACCTCTACCATCATCAATAATTTCTAATGATTGATCTTTATATAAAATTACTTCAATATTTTTTGCATAACCAGATAATGCTTCATCTACACTATTATCAATTACTTCTTGACCTAAATGATTAGGTCTAGTAAGATCTGTATACATTCCTGGTCTACGTCTTACAGGATCCAATCCTTCTAATACTTCAATAGCATCAGCGTTATATTTATTTGAATTATTCATTCTTTATTTAAAATATTTTATTTGAATATACTATAAAATAAATATATTATTATTAATTTAAATATTAAATACATTATATATGTAATATATTTATTTTTTAATATTAATAAATTTATTAAAAATTATTTTTTATCAATATATTATAAATAATATTAAATATATGCTTGAATAATAACATATTATCATATATAAAAAAATTATCTCATAATAAGTTTAAAATTAAATTAATATTTAATTTTAATTATTAAATTTATTAAAATACTAAGTATTTTATTTTTTTAATAAATAATATTTTTATTATTTATTTTTCTTTATATTCTATAGTTAAAGTAATTATTATACTAAAAAAACATGCTAATAACACACCTATAAACCATGTAAAATACCACATATTTATCGCCATTTTAATTAAATTTTATTAATAATAATTATTTGTATTATTTTTAATTTCTTCTCTAGTAATCGGATAAAACATTTTCTTATAACACCAAAAAGTATAACTTAAAATAATAGGTACAAAAATAACAGCTGCATATAACATTATATTTAATGTAAGTTTACTTGATGTAGCATTCCACATAGTAAGACTATGTGATGGCATAATATTAGAAGGTATAATTAAAGGAAACATTGTAATACCTATAGTACATACTATAAATATAATAGTTAATGAAGAACTAATAAAAGTCATTAATTTTTTTTTATATCGTGAAAATATAATTGTAAAAATTGGTAATATTAAACATAATAATGGTATTATTAATAAATAATAATGTTTTTGAAAATTAGAAAACCAGAATCCATATGAATGTAAAATTTCTTTTTTAACAATATTATTAAAATTATTTTCTATTAATGTTATTATTTTATATCCTTTAATATAGAACATAGTATTAATAAAAGATAGTATAAAAAAGATAATTAACATTATCGATGATATTTGAGTGATAATATTAGTTCTATAATTAATATATTTATCATTTATTCTAAATTGTAAATAAGTAGATGCTTGATTAATAAACATAGTGATACTAGTAAGACTAATTATTATACTAAATATATTAAATAAATTTAAAAAATGTAATTCAGAATGGATACGAAAATATCTATCAATATAAAAAGGAATGCCTTTTAATAAATTACCCATAGCTATTCCTATTATAATAGGAGGAATAATACTGCCTATAGAAATTAGTATATCGCATATTTTTTGCCATTTATAATTTTTTATTTTAGAACGATATTCAAATCCTACAGGACGTAAAAATAAAGATAATAACATTATTATCATAGGTATATAAAAACTAGAAAAAAGTGTAGCATAAACAATAGGCCAAGCTGCAAATAAAGCCCCTCCTACTGTAATTAACCAAACTTGATTACCATCCCAATGAGGGGCAATACTATTTATCATAATTCGTCTTTCAATATTATTTTTACCTATTATAAATAATAAAATTCCTACTCCCATATCTAAACCATCAGTAATAAGAAATCCAATAACTAAGAATCCAATTAAAAACCACCAAATTATACGTAAAACATTATAATCTAACATTTAAAATAACCTATTTATAGTATATAATTTATATAAAAATCATAATTTATTAGAAATATTTTTTTTTTCAAAATGATATTTTCCTGTATTTAAGTTACTAGGACCAATACGAGCTATTTTAAACATTAAATATAACTCAATTAATAATAATATTGTATAAAAAATTAAAATAGTAATAGTAGAAAATAAAACATCAATCATTTTAATTGATGAACCAGCCATAAATGTAGGTAAAATTTCATCTATTGCCCATGGTTGTCTTCCATATTCTGAAATAAACCATCCTGATTCAGATGCAATCCAAGGTAATGGAATTATATATAAACAAAATTTTAATAAATATGTTTTATTTATTAATTTATTATTTAATATGTTAATAAATACTAAAATAATAGTAATTAATAAAATAATACTAGAAAGAACCATAATTCTAAAAGCAAAAAATAAAGGAAAGACTAATGGTATAGTATTTATAGCAATTTTTTTAATTTGATTAATATTGACATGTTTTATATCATTCGTATACTGTTTTACTAAAAAACCATATCCTAAATCTTTTTTTACTTTATTAAAATAATTTATATGATTATTATCAGCTTTACCATTTTGTATTTTTTCAAGTATAATTAATGCATTTAAACCATTAGTAATTTTTAATTCATTATTTTTAATTAAATCTTTAATTCCTAAAATAGGAATATCTGTAGATCTTGTAGCTATTAAACCTAATAAATATGGTATTTCTATTGAATATTTATTTAATTGATATTTTTGATTAGGAAATCCTATTATAGTAAATGATGCTGGTGGTTTTTGTGTTTCCCATTCTGCTTCAATAGCAGCAAGTTTAATTTGTTGTGTTTCTCCTAATTGATATCCTGATTCATCACCAAGAACTATTACAGAAAAAATAGAAGCTAAACCAAAACTAGAAGCTATAATTATTGATTTTCTTGCAAATATAATATCTCTTTTTTTTAATAGGTAATAAGAACTAATACCAATTATAAATATTGATGCTGTTGTATATCCTGCTGAAACAGTATGTACAAATTTTAATTGAGCTACAGGATTTAAAATTAGATTCCAGAAATTATCCATTTCCATTCTCATATTTTTATAATTAAAATGAGAAGATATTGGATTTTGCATCCAAGCATTAGCTATAAGAATCCATAAAGCAGAAAAATTAGAACCAATTGCTACTAACCATGTTACAATCATATGTTGAATTTTATTTAAACGATTCCATCCTAAAAAAAATAAACCAACAAAAGTTGATTCTAGAAAAAAAGCCATTAATCCTTCAATTGCTAATGGAGCACCAAAAATATCTCCTACGTAATGTGAATAATATGACCAATTTGTTCCAAATTGGAATTCCATTGTTAAACCGGTAGCTACTCCTAAAGCAAAATTTATACCAAATAATTTTCCCCAAAACTGTGTCATGTCTTTGTATATTATATTTCCGGATAAAACGTATAAAGTTTCCATTATAGCTAATAAAAAAGACATACCTAATGTTAAAGGAACAAATATAAAATGATACATTGCTGTTAGTGCAAATTGTAATCTTGATAATTCAATAACATTTAACATTATTAATTAATCCTTAACTACTGATCTAATATTATTTTTATGTAATAAAACTATTAATTTAAAATATTTATTATATTATCTTAAATTAAAAATCATATATATAAATATATTATAATTAATTTTTTATTTATTTAATATTATTATATATTTTAGAATATATAATGAAAAATAAATAATAATATTATATTTTAAATATTTTAATAATATTAATTTTTAATATTAATATCATTGATTTAAATATTCAATAATAAACGAAAGGGATCTTCTAATAATTGTTTTATTAAACATAAAAATCCTATGGAATCTTTTCCGTCTATTAAACAATGATTATATGATAATGCTAAATACATTATAGGTACAATACTAATTTTATTATTTAATACAAATGGTCTATTATTAATTGCATGTATTCCTAATATAGCATTTTGAGGAGGATTTATAATAGGTGTAGACATAAGAGAACCAAAAACACCTCCATTAGTAATGGTAAAATTACCACTAGATAAATCATCAATAGATAATTTATTCATATTTCCTTTATTGACTAATTCTTTTATTTTTTTTTCAATTTCAATTAAAGATAAATCGTTAGTATTTTTTATAATAGGAGCTAATAATCCTCTTTCTGTTGATAATGCAATATTAATATTATATATATTATTATAAATAATGTCATCTCCATCTATGAATGCATTAAGTTTAGGAAAATATCTAAGTGCTTGAGAAACAGCTTTAACATGAAAAGACGTTAATCCTAATTTAATTTTATATTTTTGTTTAAATAATTCACCATATTTATGTCTTATATCAATAATTTTTTGCATGTTAACTTCATTAAAAGTAGTTAACATTACAGAATTATTTTTTGATTCCATTAATCTTTTAGAAATATGTTTTCTAATTTGTGTCATTTTAACACGTTTTTGATTATTAATTAATGAAACATTTTCTTCTTTTTTTTTAAAATTTTTTATTTTATTTATGTTAAAATTATTTATTTGTTCTATAGTAATATTATTTTTTTTTATTTTTCTACGAATAGAGGGACTAAAATCATTAATAGTTTTATTTGTAATGTTCTCTATATTAAAATAGTTTGTTTTTTCTTTTAATTTTTTTTTTTTATTATTTATCAAATTTAATTTAATATTTTGATCTAAATTTTTTTTTAAATTTATTGTACCTATTATTTGTTGAGATTGTACTATATTACCATTTTCAACTAAAATACTATTTAAAATTCCGTTATTAGTAGCAGGTATTTCTAATACTACTTTATCTGTTTCCAATTCTACAAGAATATCATCCAGATATATTTTATCTCCTAATTTTTTATGCCATTTAATTATAATAGCATTATTAACTGATTCTGGTAATTCTGGGACAATAATATTAATTATATTCATTAAATTAATCCTATTTTTTATAAAATTTTATTTTTTTATAAAATTTTATTAATATTAAATGCTGAGTATAATATTTTTTGTTGTTCTTGTTTATGAATAGATAAATGACCTGTAGCTGAAGATGCAGATTCAGTTCTACCTATATAATTAATTTTACAAGAAAAATTTTTCTGAAAATTATACTGAATATAATTCCAAGCTCCTTGATTCATAGGTTCTTCTTGACACCAAAAAATATTATTAATTATTTTATATTTTTTAAAAATCTTATTTAAATTTTTTAATGGAAATGGATATAATTGTTCAATTCTAATAATTAATATATTACATTCTTTTATATTATTTCTATAATTTAATAAATCATAATATATTTTTCCTGAACAAAAAATAATACGTTTAATATTTACTATAATTTTATTATCATCTATAACAGAAAAAAATTTTTTATTTATTAAATCTTCTAATGTTGATTTAGCTAAATTATATCTTAAAAGAGATTTTGGAGAAAAAATAATAAGTGGTTTTTTATCTATATTAAATGCTTGTTTACATAATAAATGATATATTTGTGAAGAATTAGATGGTATACAAATTTTTATATTATTTTCTGCACTTAATTGTAGATATCTTTCTATTCTAGCAGAAGAATGTTCAGGACCTTGACCATCATAACCATGAGGTAACATTAATATTAAACCTGATTTATAGTTCCATTTTTTTTCTCCTGAACTAATAAATTGATCTATAATAATTTGAGCTCCATTAGAAAAATCTCCAAATTGGCTTTCCCAGATTGTTAATGTATTTAAATTAGTAATAGAATAACCATATTCAAATCCTAAAATAGCTTCTTCAGATAAAATAGAATTATATATATAAAATATTCCTATATTTTTTAAAGGATAATAAGAATTTCCATTTAATTGATCATATATAACAGCATGTCTATGTGAAAAAGTTCCTCTTTTTACATCTTGTCCTGTTAAACGACATGAAATTCCATGATTAATAATATTAGCGTATGCTAAATTTTCTGCTGTACCCCAATCAATTTGGGTATTTACTATATTTCTTCTCTCTGAAAAAATTTTTATTATTCTAGGATGTGCATTAAAATTTTTCGGAATAGTACTAATTTTAATTAGTAAATTTTTTAAATATGTTTCATTAATAATTTTTTGTTTAATTAATTTATATTGATTATTTTTAATTAAATTAGTTTTGATTATATAATTACCTTTATTAAATAAATTATAATATTTTGTTATTAAATTTAAATAATTTTTTTTATCTATTATTTTATCTAAAATTAATTTAGAAGAATATAATTCTTGAGCTATTAAATGATTTTTTATTTTATAATACATTATTGGTTGTGTTATATAAGGATCATCTGATTCATGGTGTCCATATCTTCTATAAGAAACTAAATCTATAAAAACATCTCTTTTAAATATATTTCTAAAATCAATAGCAATACGAGATATAAACATTACATCTTCTATATTATCAGCATTAACATGAAATATAGGAGATTGGATCATTTTAGCTATATCACTACAGTAATAACTGGATCTAGTATCTTTAATATTTGAAGTTGTAAATCCTATTTGATTATTAATAATAATATGAATTGTTCCATTAACACTATATCCTCTAGTATTAGACATATTTAAAATTTCTTGTACAACCCCTTGACCTACAATAGATGAATCACCATGTATGTTTATAGGTAATATTTTATCATTTTTATTATTTTCTTTTAAAAAATCATTTTTTGCTCTAGTTATACCCATAACAATAGAATTAATTACTTCTAAATGAGATGGATTAAATGCTAATTGTAATTTAATCGTTTTATTTTTTACTTTTATATTACAATTATATCCTATATGATATTTTACATCATCTATATAATTTTTATCCGTAATAATATTAGAAAATTCATTTAGAATATCTTTTATTTTTTTACCCATAATATTAATTAAAACATTTAATCTTCCTCTATGAGCCATACCTAATATTATTTCTGTTATGTTATTTTGATTATTACTTGAATAACGTATTATTTCTTTTAACATTGGAATTAAAACATCACATCCTTCTAGAGAAAATCTTTTTGCTCCTGGAAATTTTTTACTTATAAATTTTTCAAAAGTTGTTGATGCTATCAATTCTTCTAAAAAAATTTTTTTTTCATTATCATAAAAATTTTTTTTTATTAATTCTATTTTATTTTGAATCCAAATTTTTTCATTATAATGTATATGCATATATTCTATGCCAATAGAACTACAATATATATTTTTAAAAAAATAATAAATATCTATTATTGACATTTTTTTCAAAAAATTATTTATTTTAAATTTTTTATCTAAATTTTTATTATTAAATCCATAATATTCGATATTTAAAACATCATTTAATTTATTTTTATGAAGTTGTAAAGGATTTATATTAGCATAATAATGACCTAACATTCTAAAATTATTAATTAATTGGTTTATTTTTTCTATAAAATATAAATTATTTTTATAGTTATTATTAATATTTTTTTTATTAAAACAATTTGGTATATTATTATTTATATTATTTATAAATATTTGAAAAAAAATTCTCCAAGATTCATCTACAAAATAAGGATCTATTAAAAATTTTTGATATAATTTTTCTATATAAGAAATATTTATATCTAAAAAATTTTTTGTAGAATTCCTATTATAATTATTCATTTAATATCCTAAAATATATATTTTATAAAAATTTTACTTATGAATAATAATTTTTATAATTAAAAATATTATTCATAATGAATATTAATTAAATTATTTTAAAAAAAATTAATTTAATAAAATTAATTATATTACAAAATTTGTAGGTATTTTGTAATAAATTTTATTTATAATACTTTAATTAATAAAATTATGTATAATTTATGATAATTTACGAAATTATTAATTTTTATAAATTCATATTATCATATATAATTATTTTTATAAAAAAATTATATTTAATATAAATATATAAAATTTTTAAATTTTAAATTAATCAAATATTTTATTATTCTATATTTTCCAGTTAATTATAAATATTAAATTAAATTAGGAATAAATAATGATAAAAAATAAAAAGGATATTAAAAAAAAAATAGATGTTGATAGGCATAATTTAAATAATCAAACATCTAAATATAATCAAGTATTAACTAATCGTCATATACAAATGATTTCACTTGGTGGTGCAATTGGATCTGGTTTTTTTTTAGGAACAGGATATAGATTACAAAATATGGGAATAGGATTAATTATAGCATATTTAATATGTGGTTTTTTTTGTTTCCTTATTATGAGAGCATTAGGAGAATTATTATTATATAGACCTTCTAGTGGAAGTTTTGTATCTTATTCTTCAGAATTTTTAGGTAATAAAGCAGCATATATATGCGGTTGGATGTATTTTATTAATTGGATAATAACTGGTATTATTGATATAATAGCTATAACAATTTATATGTATTATTGGAATATATTTCATTTTTTACCTCAATGGTCAATAGCTTTAATCGTAGTAATAATTATTGGAACAATAAATATTGTAGGAGTTAAATGGTTTGCTGAAATGGAATTTTGGTTTTCTATAATAAAAGTTATAGCAATTATACTTTTTCTTATAATTGGTTCAATAATATTTTATTACCATTATGATATGCCAAATAGTGGATATAATTTTATATTAAAAGGAAATTATAATATATTTCCTAATGGTTTTTTTTCATCAATATCTTTAATTCAAGGTGTAATATTTTCTTTTGCTTCTATAGAATTAATTGGTACAACTTCAGAAGAATGTAAAAATCCCAAAAAAATTTTACCTAAAGCTATTAATAATATTATTTTTAGAATTATTATTTTTTATGTAGGATCAATATTATTATTACTTCTTTTAATGCCATGGAACGAATATAAAGCTTATGAAAGTCCTTTTATTACATTTTTTAATAAAATAGGTTTAACATATATAAGTGGAATAATGAATTTTATTGTTTTAAGTGCTGCTTTTTCTAGTTTAAATTCAGGACTATATTCTACAGGTAGAATTTTAAGATCTTTAGCAATTAGAAATTGTGCTCCTAAAATAATGGCTAAAATGAATAATAATAAAATTCCTTATGTAGGTATAATTATCACTCTTATATTTTATATATTAGGTATCTATTTAAATTATAAATTTTCTTATAAAATATTTGAAAATATGATTAATATTGCTTCTTTAGGAATTGTTTCTACATGGACTTTTATTATTCTTTGTCAAATGAAACTAAGAAAAGCTATTAATGAAGGTAAAATTAAAAAAATTAATTTTAAAATGCCAGGTACTCCGTTTACTTCTTGGTTAACTTTATGTTTTCTTTTTTTTGTAACTATTTCAATGTTTTTTAAATATCCTAATTATATATATTTAATTGTATTTATACCTATATTAGTAATTATATTATGTATAGGATGGTTAAAAATTAAAAAAAACGTAAAAGATTATGAAAAAAAAAATAAAAATAAATAATAATTTATAAAATTATAATAATTTAAATTTTATAATCAAAAATTAACATAGGTTAAATTAAATTTATTTCTCCTATGTTAATTTAAAAAAATAATATATTAAAAATATTTATTTTATAAATAAATAAGTAATTAATATTACTTATTAATTTAAAATTTAATAATTAAAAAAAAATACTTATATAAAAATTATTTTGAATAAAAAATTTATTTTTTTAAATTATTATTAATATTAAATTATATTTTTTATTACAACCATTTTTTTTTTTTAAAATAAAAATAAGGAGCTAAACCAGCTAATATCATTAATATTAATGCATATGGATATCCATACTTCCATTTTAATTCAGGAATAAAAGAAAAATTCATACCGTAGCTTGAAGCAACTAAAGTTGGTGGTAAAAATATTACAGAAACTAATGAAAAAATTTTTATAATTCGATTTTGTTCTATATTAATAAATCCCATTGCTGCTTGCATTAAAAAATTAACTTTTTGAAATAAAGATTCATTATGTGGTAATAATGATTCAATATCTCTTTGAACTTCTCTTGCTTGTTCCATTTGATTATTAGGTAATCTTGTTTTTCTCATTAAAAAATTTAGTGCTCTTTGTGTATCCATTAAACATAATCTAACTTTCCATCCAATATCTTCTAATTCTGCTAAAGTTGAAAGAGCATTATCAAATTTATCATCTTGATGTCCTTTCATAATTATTCTACTTAAATGTTCTAAATCACTATATATATTTTCAATTTCATCTGCTAACTGTTCTATTTTTGTTTCAAATAAATCTAATAATAATTCATAAGGATTACCATCTACTAATTTTTGATTACGAGTACGCATTCTATATAAACGAAAAGCAGGTAATTCACGTTCTCTTAATGTATATAAACGTCCATTTTTAATGGTAAATGCTACTGTTGAAATTCCTGCATGATCATCTATATCTTCATAAAAAAAGAATGAATGAATATGTAATCCTTCTTCATTTTCAAAAAATCTTGCTGATGCTTCTATATCTTCTAATTCAGGTCTAGTAGCTAAATTTTGCCCTAGAAAAAAATATATTTTTTTTCTTTCATTATTATTAGGTTTAATTAAATCAATCCAGATAGAATCTGAAAAATCACTATTATTTAATTCTAAGCGTGTTAAACGACTTTTATGTATTTTAAAAACATTTAGCATATTACATTTACTCCTATAATAAAGAATAAAAAATATTTTTATTATAATTAAAATTATAAAAATAAAAAATTTTTTAGATTATTATCTTAAAGAATTATATATTTTATGCTTAAATATTTTGTTAATTCTATAGTAATATTATTGATCATATATTTTAATATAATTAGACATTATCCATTTAACACCAACATTATCAAATAATATTTTTATTTTTTTATTAATTGTTATTTGTTCAATTTTTAAAATTTTTCCTTTACCAAAAATTTTATGATAAATTATTTGTCCTAAATAAAAATTTTTTTTATTAAAATTAATATTTGTAGTTTTTTTTTTATATTCTAAATAATTAATTTTTTTAATACAATTATATGGTAATTCATTTATAAATCTAGATGGTAATGAATTAATCTCTTTACCATAAAAATAACGTTGTTTTGCATAAGTTAATACTAATTTTTTTTTAGCTCTAGTAATTCCTACATATGCTAAACGTCTTTCTTCGTAAAGATATTCATTATTATTTAATGATGCTTTACTTGGAAAAATTCCTTCTTCCATACCTATAATAAAAACTTGAGAAAATTCTAATCCTTTAGAAGCATGAATAGTCATCATTTGTACAAAATTATTATTTTTATCTTTTTTTTGTTCATTTTTATCTTCATATTCTAATATAGTTTGAGATAAAAATTCTATTAAATTATCATTTTTATTTATGCTATTATTAATATTAGTAAATTGTATAAATTGAACTGCTGCATTAATTAATTCTTTTAAATTATTTATTCTAGTATTATTTTTTTCATAATTATTTTTTAAATATAAGCTCCATAGTCCTGAAGATTTCATAATTTCTTCAATTTTTATTGGTAATGAGTAATTAATAGTTTTTTCTTTTAAAGTTATTATTAAATAAATAAATTTTTTTAATGCATTATATGGAATGTTATTTAATATATTTGTATTATTATTAATAATAAAATTACTTGCTTCCCATAATGTAAAATTAAATTTTTTAGCTATAGATTTTATAATATTTATAGTAATAATTCCAATACCTCTTTTTGGAATATTAATAATTCTTTCAAAAGAACTATCATCATTATAATTAGATATTAATCTTAAATATGATAATGTATTTTTTATTTCTTGTCTTTCACAAAATCTTACACCTCCAGTTATTTTATAAGGAATATTATGTTTTAACATATTTTCTTCTATAATTCGTGATTGAAAATTATTTCTATATAAAATTACACAATCATTTAATTGTATATTTTTTTTTATTAAATTATTTTTTATATAATTTATAACATATTCAGCTTCATCAAATTCATTTAATGCAAAATATATTGATATTAATTTTCCATCATTAGTATTAGTCCATAATTTTTTTTCTAATCTAGTAGAATTATTATTAGATATTAATCTATTAGCTGCATTAAGAATATTACTAGTTGAACGATAATTTTGTTCTAATAAAATAGTCTCAACATCATGAAAATCTTTTAAAAAAAGCTTAATATTTTCTATTTTTGCTCCACGCCATCCATAAATAGATTGATCATCATCTCCTACTATAGTAACTTTTATTTTATAATTTTTATTATATAATAAATAAATACATTTATATTGTATACTATTGGTATCTTGAAATTCATCAATTAAAATATTTTGAAAACGTTTCTGATAAATTTTTAATATATTTTCATTATATAAAAATAATTTATATAATCTAAAAATTAATTCATTAAAATCTACAACGCCATTAATTTTACATAAATTTTGATATTCATTATATATTTCATAAATTGGAATATCCATAATATTATTTTTATTATAATTAATACAATTATTTTTAATTTGATTAATAATTTTAATAATATAATTAATTGAATATTTTTTTTCATTTATATTTAAATTCATTATTTTAATAATACGTTTTATTAAACGTTTTTGATCTTCATTATCTATTATTTGAAAATTTTTAGGTAATTTTGCTTCTAAATAATGTATTCTAAGTAGATAATAAGCAAAACTATGAAAAGTTCCTATCCAAACATCTTGTTGTTCTTTATTATCAATTAATTGTGATACTCTATTTTTTATTTCTTTAGCAGCTTTATTGGTAAAAGTTACAGCTAAAATAGATTTTGGTGAACAATGTTCAATTGATATTAACCATGCTATTCTACGAACTAATACAAGTGTTTTTCCACTTCCAGCTCCTGCTAACACTAATAAATTTTTACGAATGGAAGATACTACTTTTTTTTGTTTATCATTTAAATTATTTAATAATTTTATAATATGCATTTATTTTTATAGACCATTATAATAAAAATTTTAAAATTAATTGTATAATTAGATTATAAATCTATTTCTCCATCATAAATATAGTGAGCATCACCTTTCATGAATATATGACTATTCTTACCTTTCCATTTTATATCTAAAGATCCACCTATTAAATCAACTTTAACTTTATCAGATAATAATTTTTTTTTTATACCTATAGCTACAGCAGCACAGGCTCCTGTACCACATGCATTAGTTTCACCTACACCACGTTCAAAAACACGTAATTTAATATTATTAGAATTAATAAATTCCATAAATCCTACATTAACTTTATTAGGAAATAATTTATGATTTTGAATAAAAGAACCTATTAATTTTATAGGTATATCAGATATATTATTCACTTGAATAACACAATGAGGATTACCTAAAGAAACAATATCGAATATAATTAATTTATTATTAAAAAATAATGAATAACTATCTTTTTTTAATTTTCCTAAAAAAGGTAAAGATTCAGGATTAAATAAAGGAGTACCCATATTTACACAAACTTTATTATTTTTTAAAATTTTTAAATGTAAAATATTAGTATTAGTACTAATAAATATATTTTTTTTCAAAGTTAATTTTTTTAATTTTACATATATAGCAAAACATCTTGCTCCATTACCACATTGATTAACTTCTTTACCATCTGCATTAAATATACGATAATGAAAATCAATATTTTTATTATTAGATAATTCTATTAATAATAATTGATCAAATCCTATACTTGTATATCTATTTGATAATTTTTGAATAATATTTTTATCTAAATAATATTTTTTTTTTGTGTTATTTATAACAACAAAATCATTACTTAATGAATGCATTTTTGAAAATTTTATTTTCATAATATATTATTTTTTTAGTAAATATTTTAATTAGTTTAATTATATTAATTAAAAATGAAATTTTTTAATAATATTTTTTAAAATATTTTAATTTTAATTAATTATTAAGCAATTATTTTTTATTATCTATAATTGATACAGTATAATCATAATTTCCAGTTATAATAATATCAGCACATCTATTAGCAAATAAACCTACTGTTACTACCCCAGTAATAGAATTAATATATTTTTCTAATTTTACTGGTTTACTAATATCTAAATTATATATATCTATTATTATATTTCCATGTTCTGTAATAATTCCTTTTCTATGTTTTGGATGACCTCCTAATTTAGATAATTCTTTAAAAATATAAGATTTAGCTAATGGTATAATTTCAATAGGTAAAGGATGTTTTTTACCTAAAATTTTTACATGTTTAGATTGATCAACAATACATATAAATATCTTAGCAATACTAGAAACTATTTTTTCATTAGTTAATGCAGCTCCTCCTCCTTTTATCATTTCCATTTTTTTATTTATTTCATCAGCACTATCAAAATATATATCAATTGAATTTACTTCGTTACTATCATAAATATGAAAATCATATTTTTTTAATTCAATTGTAGATGAAATAGAAGTAGAAACAAATCCATTAATCTTATTTTTAATACTAGATAACATATTAATAAAATATTTTATTGTTGTACCTGTACCAATACCAATAATATTAATATTATTATTATTATTTATATAATTTATAGCAGCATGAGCAGCAATTTTTTTAAATTTATCTAACATATGTATTTATTATTACTAAATATAAGAGTATTCTATATACTATATTAAGTATATAAAATTGTAAAAATTTTTAATGATTAAAAAATTAAAATTATAATTATAATTTATACTTATATATTAAAATATGTATTTTAAAAGAGTTTGAATTATCTTATTATTTGAGAAAATTTTATATATATTTTTTATGTTATTCTTATATATAAGATTATTAATTTTTAACTATTTTTTGTATTTTTATAAATATAAAAAAACTATTGAATTTTATTATGAGATAATAGAATGAAAAAATTAAAATTAATTGTATATTTTATATTTTGTATTATTATATCAGCACAATCTTTAGTAAAAATTCATGCAACATCATTATCATCTCAATTATTAAATCAAAAATTACCTAGTTTATCTAAAATGTTAAATAAAGCAATGCCTTCTGTTGTAAATATAACAGTAGATGGTAGTTATATGATAACTAATTTTGCTTTACCTCCACAATTACAAGAATTATTAGGAAATAATCCTGATTTTTGTGAGGAAGGTTCTATGTATAGAGAGACACCTCTTTGTCCAACAGGTAGTTTTGCTGATGCTAACTTAGAAACTAAATTTCGTTCATTAGCATCTGGAGTTATAATAGATGCTAAAAATGGATATATTATAACTAATCACCATGTTATAGATAAAGCTAAAAAAATAGAAATTGAATTAAATGATGGTCGTTATTTTGAAGGTTCTGTAATAGGTTCAGATCCTAAAATAGATATAGCAATAATTAAAATAAAAAATGCTAAAAATCTTATTGCTTTTAAAATGGCTGATTCTGATAAATTAAAAATTGGAGATTATACTATTGCTATAGGTAATCCTTATGGATTAGGAAATACAGTAACAACTGGAATTATATCTGGTTTAGGACGTAATGGAGTTAATACAAGTACTTACGAAAATTTTATCCAAACAGATGCTGCTATGAATCGTGGTAATTCTGGAGGTGCATTAATAAATTTAAATGGTGAATTAATTGGTCTTAATTCTGCTATTTTATCTCCTGATGGAGGAAATGTAGGAATTGGTTTTGCTATTCCTAGTAATGCAATTTCTAGTTTAAGTCATGAATTAATTAAATATGGTAGAATAAGACATGTTTCTTTTGGTATTGTAGGTATAGGTATTAATAAAACATTAGCTAATATTATGAAAGCTCCAACTACAAATATAAAAGGTGGAACTTTTGTTACTAATGTTATAGCAGATTCTACTGCATATGATAGTGGTATCAAAGCAGGTGATATAATTATTTTAATGAATGATAAAAAATTTGATAGTTTCTATGAATTAAAATCACGAATATGTGTATTACCTGTTGGTACTAAAGTAAAACTTACTATTATACGTAATGGTAAAATAAGAAATATAATGCTTATTTTAGAAGAAGATTCAGATAGTTTAGCTTTATCTCAACATTATATTGGAATAGAAGGTGCTCAATTAGAAAATATAGTAATAAATAAAGTAAATAAAAGAAAACATAAATTTAAAATTAGACGTGTTAAAGTTATAGAAGTAGTGGAAAGTTCCCAAGCTGAAGATGTTGGTTTAAATCCTGATGATATTATATTAGATATTAATAACATCCCAGTTCATACAATGAAAGATGTAAAAAAAATTACTAATAGTAAACCATCAATTCTTTTAATACATATTTTAAGAGAAAATACTAATATGTATTTATTAAAAAAATTATCTAAATAATATTATTTAAATATATTATTGCAATAATTTAAATTATTTATTAATATAATTAATATTTGGCCCTTTAGCTCAGTGGTTAGAGCAAGCGACTCATAATCGTTAGGTCGTTGGTTCAAATCCAACAAGGGCCATATAAATTTATATTTAATAATTATTTTTTTATATAATTTATTTTTAAACTAAAATTAAAATATTTATTAGAAATTAATTTGTATTTAATTAAAAAATTTTATTTTAAGGAAATTTATTTATTATGTTTGAAATTAATTTAATAAAAAATAATTTGTATAAAATTAAAGAACAAAATAATTTTATTAGGAGGTTTCTTTGATTATTCAGAATTAAAAAAAAAATACTAAAAATAAATAATCAATTGAAAAACTCAGATATTTGGAAAAATGTCAGCTATGGAAAAAAATTAAGTAAAGAAAAATTTTATATAGAAAATATTTTATTTACTTTGAATATAATTAATCAAGAAATAATAGATATTGATGAATTAATTAAGTTAGCTATTGATACTCATGATAATGAGATATTACAAGAATCTTATCATACATTACATATTATAAAAAATAAATTAGATGAATTAGAATTTCAAAAAATTTTTATAAAAAAAAATGATAATAAAAATTGTTTTATTGATATTAAAGCAGGTTCAGGAGGAATAGAATCTCAAGATTGGGCACAAATGATTATGAGAATGTATTTAAAATGGGCTGAAAATAAAAAATTTAAAACATATATAATTGAAAAATCTCTAGGAGAAAAAGTAGGTATAAAATCAGCAACTATAAAAATAATAGGAAATTATGCTTTTGGTTGGTTAAGAACAGAAAGTGGTATACATCGTTTAGTAAGAAAAAGTCCTTTTAATACATATGGAAGACGTCATACTTCATTTAGTTCAACATTTATATATCCTGAAATTAATCATAATTTTAATATAATGATAAAATCAGATGATTTACGTATTGATGTATATAGATCTTCTGGTGCAGGAGGACAACATGTTAATCGTACAGAATCAGCTGTAAGAATTACTCATATACCTACAGGTATAGTAACTCAATGTCAAAATAATAGATCACAACATAAAAATAAAAATCAAGCAATGAAACAAATAGAAAAAAAATTATATGAATTAGATTCTAAAAAAAAAAATATAGAAAAACAAAAAATAGAAAATAGTAAATCAGACATAAGTTGGGGTAATCAAATAAGATCTTATATCTTAGATAATTCAAGAATTAAAGATATACGTACAGGAGTAGAAACTAATAATGTTCAGTCTGTTTTAGACGGTGACATAGATATATTTATTAAAGCTAGTTTAAAAATAGGATTATAAAAAACATAGGAAAATATTTATTATGTCTGAAAAAAAAAATAAAAATTTTAAAAAAAATGATTTTATTAAAATAATTAATAATGAAAGAGAATCACGCATAAAAAAATTAATAGAATTACGAAAAAATAATAATGCATTTCCTAATAATTTTAAAGTTAATATTACATCTGATGTTTTATATAAAAGATTTAATAATCTTAATTCAATTTTGGATAAAAATTTAATATATCATATTGCTGGACGTATTATTAATTTTCGTATTATGGGTAAAGCATCTTTTATTAAAATAAAAGATGAAACAGGATATATTCAAATATATCTATCTGCTGATAGTTTATCTATAAAAAAATATAAAAAAATTATATATCAATGTGATCTTGGAGATATAATAGGCGTTATTGGTAATATTTTTAAAACTAAAACTGGAGTTTTATCAATATATACTAAAAAATGTTATTTATTAACAAAATCTATTAGACCATTACCTAATAAATTTCACGGTTTAAAAAATCAAGAAGTTAAATATAGAAAAAGATATTTAGATCTTATTGTAAATAATGAATCAAAAAAAATTTTTGAAAAAAGATCAAAAATAATATTTACTATACGTAATTTTATGAATGAAATGAATTTCATTGAAGTAGAAACACCAATGATGCAAATTATTCCTGGAGGTGCTACAGCTAGACCATTTATAACGCATCATAATACTTTTAAGCGTAATATGTATTTACGTATAGCTCCAGAATTATATTTAAAAAGATTAATTATTGGAGGATTTAATAAAATTTTTGAAATTAATAGAAATTTCCGTAATGAAGGTATTTCTACACAACATAATCCTGAATTTACAATGATGGAATTATATATTGCATATGCTAATTATAACGATCTAATAATATTACTTGAAAAAATGTTATTTCATATAGGTCAAAAAATATTAAATTCTAATAAATTATTTTTTAATAATAATGAATTTGATCTTAGTAAACCATTTAATAAATTAACTATGAAAGAATCTATAGTTTACTATTATCCTAGTATTAATTATAAAGATCTTAATGATTTTAATAAATTAATAAATATTAGTAATATGTTAAAAGTTAAAATTAATTATAATTGGAGTATAGGAAAAATAATTTCGTCTATATTTGAAGAAAAAATAATAAATAAATTAATTATACCTACATTTATTACAGAATATCCTACAGAAATATCACCATTAGCACGTAGAAATGAATTAGATACATCTTTAACTGATAGATTTGAATTTTTTGTTAATGGAATGGAAATAGCTAATGGTTTTTCTGAATTAAATGATCCTGAAGATCAAAAAATAAGATTTAAACAACAAATGCTTCTAAAAAATGAAGAAGATAGTACACAACATAATTTTTATGATAAGGATTATATAGAAGCATTAGAATATGGATTACCACCAACTGCAGGATTAGGTATTGGAATTGATAGATTAATTATGTTATTTACAAATTCTCAATCTATTAGAGATGTAATTTTATTTCCTACTTTAAGACCTACTGAATAGAATTTATAATTTTTTCGGCTTTTTTAACGATAGATATAAAATTTTCTGCTGTTAAAGAAGCTTTACCTATTAAAAAACCATTTATATCTTTTTGTTTAATAAATATATCTATATTATTTTGATTTACGGATCCTCCATATTGAATGGTAATATTTTTAGATATATTTAAATCTTTTTTAGCAATATATTCTCTAATAAATTTATGAATATTTTGAACTTCTATTGGATTAGCTGATTGACCTGAACCAATAGCCCAAACTGGTTCGTAAGCTATAATAGTATTATTAAAAGCTTGAACTCCTTGAGTATTTAATATAGTATCTAGTTGTTTTGCACAAATATCTTTTGTTTGATTCATATTTTTTTCTAATTTTGTTTCTCCTATACATAAAATAGGTATTAGCCCATGAGATTTAATTATATGAAATTTTTTAGATATATATTCATTAGTTTCTTTATGAAATATTCTTCTTTCTGAATGTCCAATAATAACATATTTAACTCCTATATCTTTTAACATATTTACTGATATTTCACCTGTAAAAGATCCAGAAAGATTAATATCTACATTTTGTGCTGTTAAATTAATCTTAGTATTATTTAAATAAATATTAGATAAATATAAATAAGTATAAGAAGGTGCAATAGATATTTTACAATAATTTAATTTTCTTTTATTTAAAAAATTTTTTATTTTATCTATATAATTTTTTACAAAAATAGTATTACCATTAAGTTTCCAATTACCAATAATTAAAAATGGTTTAATATTTATATTTTTTTTATTCATTTTATATTAATATTACCAATATTTTTCAATAGTAATATTTCCTTTATTATTTTTTAAATTTTTAGATAAACCATAATTTTTTTGTAATAATTTTTGTGTATCATAAACCATTTGAGGATTACCACATAACATTATATGACTATTATTTTTATTTATAGTAATACCTATTTTTTTTTCTAAAATACCATTTTTCATTAATTCAGGAATATGTCCATTTAATAAATTATTTTGTTGTTTTTCTCTACTAGTAATAATTTGAATAATTAATTTATTTTTAAATTTAGTTTTAAGATTATTAATTAAATTAATATAACTAAAATCTGTTATATATCTTACAGCATGTATTAAAATAATTCTTTTAAATTTTTCTAAATAATTACCATTTTGTAATATTGATAAATATGGTCCAATACCTGTTCCAGTAGATATCATCCATAAATCTTTACAAGATTCAATATTATTAACAGTAAAAAATCCTGAAGCATTTTTAGAAATCATAATTTTATCATTATTATTTAACTTATATAAATAAGGTGTTAAATGACCTTTTTTTTCTATATTTTTAATATAAAATTCTTGATTAATATTTTCAGGAGAATTTATATAAGAATATGCTCTATGTATCCGTTTTCCATTTATAATTAAAGATAGTTTTGTAAATTGACCTGGAATAAAAGAATTTATTTTTGCATTTAAAATAATAGTAAATAAATTTTTTGTCCAATAATTTATTTTTTTTATTTTTCCTGTAACCCAATCAGTCATGTTTTAAACCTTAAATTTTTTCATAAATAATTATTAAAATTGTTTATATTATAGTTAAATATAATTTGAATTATTTAATTCTTAAATTAATTTTTAATAATTAAAATTATTAAATAATTTTAATTACATTGAATAATATTTAATGACGAAAAGAACGTATATTGGTAAATACCATAGATAAATTATATTGATTAACAGCATCAATAACTTCTTTATCTCTTAAAGATCCTCCTGGTTGTATAATACATTTTATACCTAAATTTGAAATAAAATCAATACTATCTCTAAAGGGAAAAAATGCATCAGAAATCATTGATGATCCATGTAAATTAAATTTTCTTTCTTTAGCTTTAATAATAGCTAATTTAACAGAATCAATTCTACTCATTTGACCTGCACCTATACCTAAAGTCATATTATTTTTACAATAAATAATAGCATTAGATTTAACAAATTTTATTATTTTCCATCCAAAAATAATATCTTCTATTTCATTTTTTTTAGGTATTCTTTTACTAACAATATTAATATTATTTTTATTAATTTGATTTAAATTAGTATTTTGTATAAGTATTCCATTATTAACACATTTCATTTCAAATAATATTTGACTATTAAAATTATATAGTAGTATACGTATATTATTTTTTTTAGCAATTAAAATCTTAGCTTCATTAGTAATTGATGGAATTATTATCAATTCTATATAATTATTTTGTATAATAATATTAACAGTTTCTAAATTTAATTGTTTATTAAAAGCTATTACACTACCAAAATATGATACTGGATCAGTATTATATGCATTAATATATGCTTCTTTAAGAGTATGACTACTTGATACACCACATGGATTAGCATGTTTAATAATAACACAAGATGGATTTGAAAATTCTTGTACACATTCTAAAGCAACATTAGCATCAATAATATTATTATATGAAAGTTTTTTTCCTTGTATTTGTTCAAAATTATTATTATTTACATATTTATTATCATCAGTGTAATATAAAGCACTTTTTTGATGATGATTTTCACCATATCTTAAATTTTCTTTTTTAAATAAATTTAATGTTATTTTATCAGGAAAAACATAATTTTTTTTATTATTTTTTAAATATTTTAAATTTTGGTATTTTGTATTAAAATATTCTGATATTTTTTTATCATATAATGAAACATAATGAAAAGCTTTTTGTGCTAATTTAATTTTTGTATTTAATAATATACTATTATTATTTTTTAATTCATCAATAATTAATAAATAATCTTTATTATCAATTATAACTGTAACATTTTTATAATTTTTAGCTGCAGCTCGAACAATACATGGTCCTCCAATATCAATATTACTAGAAATAATATTATCGTTTATTTTTTTTTCTACAAAATTTTTTTCAAAGGGATAAAAATTAATAACTACTATATCAATAATTTTAATATTATTCATTTTCATGAAAATAACATCATTAATACTTCTATCACTTAATATTCCTCTATATAATTTAGGATGTAATGTTTTTACTTTTTCATTCATTAATTTAGAATAATTAAGATATTCTGATATTTCTATTACATTATTTAATCCTTGAGACTTTAAAAAAAGATAAGTTCCTTTTGTAGATATTAAATTATAATTATATTCTATTAATTTTTGTGCTAAAAAAAGAATATTAGATTTATTTGAAACACTAATTAATGCATATTTATTATTTTTTTTTGTCATATTTGTATATATTAAAATAATATTTGAATAAATATATTTATTAATAATTATATTTATTAAATAAATTGTCAAATAAAATTATTTAAAATAATAATTTATATTTTTTATATTGAATCATAATAATTAATAATATATTATTGATTACTTCCATATGTTAAATCATTAACATATTAATTTAATAAAATTTAAGGGGTGTAGTTCAAATTGGTAGAGCATCGGTCTCCAAAACCGATAGTTGGGGGTTCAAATCCCTCCACCCCTGAATTATTATTTTTATATAATATTTTTTATTAAATACTATAATTAGTAATAAATAATTTATTTATTAAAAAATTAAGTTTTAATTTGACTTGAAGTAAAGTTTTTATTAAAAATAATTTAATATAATCAAAATTAAACCCTACATATTTAATCTCAAGAATTTTGTATAAATATTAACTAAAAATTAATATTGAATTATACATATATTTTTTATGAATATAAGAGGTAATAATAATTATGAATGGAGCAGAATGTATAATTCAAGCATTAAAAAGACAAAAAGTAAAAATAATATTTGGACATCCAGGTGGAGCTATTATGCCTCTTTATGATGCCTTATATAAGGGGGAAATTGAACATATATTATGTAGACATGAACAAGCTGCTGCTATTGCTGCTATAGGTTATGCACGATCTACTGGTAACATAGGAGTTTGTTTAGCAACATCAGGTCCAGGAGCAACTAATTTAATTACAGGAATTGCAGATGCTATGGTAGATTCTATACCTATTATAGCTATAACAGGACAAGTATCTACTTCATTAATTGGAACTGATGCTTTTCAAGAAATTGATATTATAGGAATGTCTTTATCATGTACAAAACATAGCTTTTTAATAAAATCAATAGAATCATTAAATGATATTTTTGATAAAGCTTTTTTAATAGCGTTATCTAATAGACCAGGACCTGTTCTAATAGATATACCAAAAGATATACAATTATCTAATAATATTCCTAAAATGGTAAAAAATAAATTTATTTCAAAAAATTTAGATAAAAAAATAAATATTACAAAAAAAAATATAAATAAAATTAATAATTTTTTAAAAAAATCTAATATGCCTATATTATATATAGGTGGTGGTGTTGGAATGAGTAATGCTATTATTGCATTAAAAAAATTTATTAATAAAACTCAAATACCTATAGTAGTAACATTAAAAGGTTTAGGATCAGTAGACAATAAATATCCTTATTATCTTGGGATGTTAGGAATGCATGGTAATAAAGCAGCAAATTATGCTGTACAAAAATGTGATTTACTAATAGCTATTGGTGCAAGATTTGATGATCGTGTTACAGGTAATCCAAAAAAATTTGCTCCTAATGCATATATTATTCATTTAGATATAGATTCATCTGAAATTAATAAAATTTGTAAAACAGATTTTAATTTATTAGGAAATTTAAATTATATAATTCCATTTTTAACAAAACCAAATAATATTTTTTTATGGCAAAATTATATAAAAAAAATAAAAATAAAATATTCTTGGAATTATAAAATTAATAAATTTAATAAAAAAAAAATTTATGCACCAATACTTTTAAAAAAATTATCAGATCTTAAAAATTCTAATACAGTTATTACTACAGATGTAGGTCAACATCAAATGTGGACTGCACAACATGTTAATTTTTCCTCTCCAAAAAATTTTATTACTTCTAGTGGTTTAGGAACTATGGGTTTTGGTTTACCAGCAGCTATTGGAGCACAAATAGGACGTCCAAATGATACAGTAATATGTATAACAGGTGATGGGTCATTTATGATGAATATTCAGGAATTGAGTACAATTAAAAGAAAGAAATTGCCTATAAAAATTATATTATTAGATAATAATAGATTAGGTATGGTTAAACAATGGCAACAATTATTTTTTTCTAAAAGATATAGTGAAACAATATTATGGGATAATCCTGATTTTTTATTATTAGCTAGTGCTTTTGGAATATCAGGAGAAAGTATAAATAATATTAGTCAAATAGATTTAAGTTTAAAAAATATGTTTAATGAAAAAAAATCATATATATTACATGTATCTATAAATGAATGTGATAATGTTTGGCCATTAGTTCCTCCTGGTCATAGTAATGAAAATATGATAGAGGAAATTTAATGAATCAATATAAAATACATATTAATACATATATTAGTCCTGAAATTATTGAACGTATTTTACGTATTATTCGTCATAGAGGATTTAGAATTTATTCTATGAAAGTTAATTCAATTATAGAAATAGGAAATATACTTATTGAAATAATTGTAGAAAGTACAAAACCTGTAGATTTTCTTGTAAAACAACTTTCTAAATTAATAGATGTATTTGATATTAAAGTAATTTAATGAATGTCATAATAATACTGCTAATTTGATTAAATAAGGAAATATCATGATGAAAACAAAAAAAGCAGATTTTATTTGGTTTAATGGAGATGTAGTTAAATGGGAAAATGCAAAAATAAGTGTAATGACACATGCATTACATTATGGAACTTCTGTTTTTGAAGGAATAAGATGCTATAAATCATATAAAGGTCCCGCTATCTTTCGTCATAAAGATCATATTGAACGCTTATATAATTCTGCAAAAATTTATCGTTTCCCATTAAAATTTACGATGAAAGATTTAATGAATGCAGTACGTATTACAATTAAATGTAATAAATTAGAAGAAGCTTATATAAGAATTTTAATATTTATAGGAGATGTAGGATTAGGAGTTAATCCTCCTGAAAAATATTATACTGATGTAATAATTAGTTCTTTTTCATGGGGTAATTATCTTGGTAATAAAGCTATAATTAATGGTATTGATGCTATGATATCATCGTGGAATAAAATAAGACCAAATACTATTCCTAGTATAGCAAAAGCTGGAGGTAATTATTTATCTTCTTATCTTATTGGTAGTGAAGCAAGACGTAATGGATATCATGAAGGTATATCATTAGATAGTTTAGGATTCGTATCAGAAGGAGCAGGAGAAAATATATTTAAAATAAAAAATAATATTTTATTTACTCCACCTTTAAATTCTTCAATATTACCAGGTATTACTAGAGATTCAGTTTTAAAAATAGCTAAAAAAATTGGAATTAAAACTAAAGAATCTTTGATATTAAGAGAATCATTATACTTAGCTGATGAAATATTTATGACAGGAACTGCTGCAGAAATTACTCCAGTAAGAAGTATAGATGGTATAAAAATTGGTTGTGGAAAAAGAGGTAAAATTACACACATAATTCAACAAGAATTTTTTAATTTATTTGATGGAATAATAAAAGATAAATGGAATTGGTTAGATTATATTTATTAAATAATAATTCATTTTATATAAAAAGAGAAAAAAATAATGTCTAATTATCGTTCATCTATTACGACAAAAGGTCGTAGTATGGCAGGAGCTCGTGCTCTTTGGAGAGCAACTGGAATGGATGATTCTGATTTTCAAAAACCAATTATTGCTATAGTAAATTCATTTTCACAATTTGTTCCAGGTCATATTCATTTAAAAGAATTTAGTAAAATTATTTCAGCAGAAATAAAAAAAATGGGTGGAGTTCCAAAAGAATTTAATACAATAGCTATTGATGATGGTATTGCTATGGGTCATGATGGGATGTTATATTCTCTTCCTTCTAGAGAATTAATTGCAGATTCAATAGAATATGTTATTAATGCTCATTGTGTAGATTCAATGATTTGTATTTCTAATTGTGATAAAATTACACCTGGTATGTTAATGGCTAGTTTACGTTTAAATATACCTACTGTAATGATTTCTGGTGGACCAATGGAAGCTGGTAAAATAAATATTTCATCAAAATTAATAAGAATTGATTTAGTTGATGCAATGATAAATTCAGCTAATTTAGATAAATCAGATCAATATGTTAAAAATATTGAAAATAACGCGTGTCCAACATGTGGTTCTTGTTCTGGAATGTTTACTGCAAATTCAATGAATTGTTTAGTAGAAGTTTTAGGTTTAGCATTACCTGGTAATGGATCTTTATTATCAACTCATATATATCGTAAAGAATTATGTATACAATCAGCAAAAACAATAGTAGATATTACAAAAAAATATTATCATGATAATGATCAAAGTGTTTTACCTAGAAATATTGCTAATAAAAAATCTTTTGAAAACGCTATAATAACTGATATTGCAATGGGTGGATCTACTAATACAATTTTGCATATATTAGCTTTAGTTCAAGAAGCAAAAATAAAATTAAATTTATCTTATATAGATAAATTATCAAAAAAAGTACCATGGTTATGTATGGTTTCTCCTAGTACGAATAAATTTTATATTGAAGATTTTCATAGAGCAGGTGGTGTAATTAATTTATTAAGTGAATTATATAAAATAGGGTTAATAAATTCTAATGTAAAAAATATACTAGGTTTAACAGTAAAACAAATGATTCATAAATATAATATAATTAATATTAAAAATAAAAAAATTAAAAATTTTTTTTTAGCAGCACCAGGAAATATTAAAACTATAAATCCTTTTTCTCAAAAAAATAAATGGAACAATTTAGATGATAATAGAAAAACTGGTTGTATTAGATCATATAAATATTCTTATAGTAAAGATGGTGGATTAGCAGTTTTATACGGTAATATAGCTAAAGATGGATGTGTAGTTAAAACTGCAAGTGTAAATAAAAATTTACTAATATTTAAAGGTCCAGCTAAAGTATATGATAGTCAAGAATCAGCAGTATATGCAATTTTAAATAATAAAATTATTTCAGGTGATGTAGTTGTTATTCGTTATGAAGGTCCCAAAGGCGGACCTGGTA
Organism: Enterobacteriaceae endosymbiont of Plateumaris pusilla; assembly: GCF_012562765.1. Lineage (GTDB taxonomy): Bacteria > Pseudomonadota > Gammaproteobacteria > Enterobacterales > Enterobacteriaceae. Next base: position 216,904 of record NZ_CP046226.1, on the reverse strand, counting down.
TGCAAGAAATGTTATATCCAACATCTTATTTAAAATCAATGAAATTAGATCAAAATTGTGCATTAATTACAGATGGAAGATTTTCTGGAGGTACCTCAGGTTTATCAATTGGACATGTTTCACCAGAAGCTGCAAATAAAGGATATATTTCTTTAATAAGAAATGGAGATATAATTGAAATTAATATACCAGATAGATATATTAATCTTCTTATTTCTCAAAAAATAATAGATAAAAGAATTAAGGAAGAAGAAAATAGAGGTACATTAGCTTATACTCCTAATTATAATCGTAAAAGAAAAATATCTTTTGCATTAAAAATTTATGCAGCACTAGCAACAAGTGCTGATAAAGGAGCAATACGAGATAAAAATAAATTAAAATATTTTAAATAATTTATTATTTATACTAGTGATTTAAAATTTTATTTATTATAATCACTAGTTTTAATATCTATTAATTTATCCTTTCTTACAATAAAAAAATTATTTTTAATTATTATAAAATATTTAAATATTATTATTTATAATTCTAAAATAAAGTTTTTTATAAAAAACTTTATTTTATATTAAATTTTAATATTAATTAATATTTATTAATTATAAAAAATATGTTTTATATTTTTATTTATTAATTAATATTATTTTTTATAATAAAAATTATATAATGAAAATATTAATAATTTTATCTAAAAATATGTTTATATAATAAATAATTGTAATTTTATTTATATAAGGTATAAAAATGAGTAATTATTTTAATAAATTAAATTTTCGTGAAAAATTAAAAAATTTACAAAAATGTAGATTAATGAAATTTAAAGAATTTTCTAATGGAATTAGTTATTTAAAAAAAAAAAATATAGTTATTATAGGATGTGGAGCACAAGGATTAAATCAAGGATTAAATATGAGAGATTCTGGTTTAAATATATCTTATGCTTTAAAAGAATATTCTATAAAAAATAAAAATTCTTCATGGGTAAGAGCTTATGAAAATAAATTTGTTATTGGTTCATACAAAGAATTAATTCCTCATGCTGATTTAATAATTAATTTAACACCTGATAGAAATCATCATCAACTATTAAAAAATATAAAACATTTAATAAAACCTGGAGCTACATTAGGATATTCTCATGGTTTTAATATTGTAGAAGAAGGAGAATATATTTCTAAAGATATTAATGTTATTATGGTTGCTCCAAAATGCCCTGGAACTGAAGTAAGAGAAGAATTTAAAAGAGGTTTTGGAGTTCCATCATTAATAGCTGTACATCAACAAAATAATGATAATAATGGATTAGAAATAGCAAAATCTTGGGCTGTTGCAATAGGAAGTCATAAAGCAGGTGTATTAGAATCTTCTTTTATTGCAGAAGTAAAATCTGATTTAATGGGAGAACAAACTGTTTTATGTGGTATGTTACAAACTACTTCAATATTATTATTTAATAAATTAATAAATCATAAAGTAAATAAAGAATATGCTTCACAATTTATTCAATTTGGATGGGAATACATTACAGAATCTTTAAAACAAGGAGGTATTACTTTAATGATGGATAGATTAAATAATAAAAATAAAATTAGAGCTTATGAATTATCTTTAATTTTAAAAAATATTTTAAAACCATTATTTCAATTACATATGGATAATATTATTTCTGGAAGATTTTCTACAGAAATAATAAAAGATTGGAATAATGATAATAAAAATTTATTAAATTGGAGAAAAAATATAAAAAATAATAGTTTTGAAAATACATTAATTAAAAATAATATCATTATTAATGAACAAGATGTTTTTGATCGTGGTTTATTTATGATTGCTATAGTTAAAGCTAGCGTTGAATTATCATATGAAATTATGATAGAAACAGGAATTTCACCTAAATCAGCATATTATGAATCATTACATGAATTACCTTTAATTGCAAATACTATTGCAAGAAAAAAATTATATGAAATGAATAAAGTAATATCTGATACAGCAGAATATGGTAATTATTTATTTTCTAATCAAGCGATACCTTTACTAAAAGATTTTATCTATAATTTAAAAGATGAAGATTTAGGTATTGTAAATATTAAAAATATAGTTATAAAAAATAAAAATTTACTAAATATTAATTTTATGATTAGAAATCATTCAATTGAAAAAATTGGTTATTTATTACGTAAATATATGACTGATATGAAATATATTTCAAGAAATTAAAAAACTTACTCTCTTAAATTATATAATTTAAGAGAGTAAAATAATATAAATAATTTATTTTAAAAAATTCAAATATTTTTATATATTATATTTTTACTCATTAACTTTTCAATTAATAATATTAATATATGAATAATTTTAATATGTATTTCTTGTATTCTATCTGAATAACCATTATGGATTACTGATATTTCTACATCTATTAAATTTTTTATTTTTTTTGAAGAAAAATTACCATTTAATAATATTATTTTCATATCTTTTTTTTTTGCAGCATATAATGCATTAATTATATTAATTGATTTTCCAGAAGTAGTTAAAGCAAATAGAACATCATTAGGTTGTCCTAATGCTTCTATATAACGAGAAAAAACATATTCATAACCATAATCATTACTGACACAAGAAAAATAAGATACATCAGATATACATAATGCAGGATAAGCAGATCTTGTATTTCTATATTTTCCAGTTAATTCTTCTGCAAAATGCATGGCGTCACAATGAGAACCACCATTACCACAAGAAATAACTTTATTATTATTTAAAAAAGATTTTGCAATTAAATTAGCAGCTATTTGAATATTATTAATATTTTTATTATCTTGTATAAAATTATTTAAAATATTAGATGCTGATAATAATTCAGAATGGATAATTTTATTATACATTATATATTTCTTTATTAAAAATTATTTTTATTTAAATAATTAATTTTTAAAAATTAATTTTAACTTATATAATATAATTTAACAATATTAATTGTTAATAAAATATATATTTTAATATATAAGTATTTTTTTATTAAAAAATGATTATTTTTGGAGGTTTATTTGAATAATACAGCCATTTTAATAATGGAAGATGGAACTAAATTTTTTGGTAAATCTATTGGTATTAATGGAATAGTTATAGGAGAAATTATTTTTAATACATCTATGACAGGATATCAAGAAATAATTACAGATCCATCTTATTATAAACAAATTCTTACTCTTACATATCCTCATATTGGTAATATTGGTATTAATGAAGAAGATGAAGAATCATCTAAAATTTATCTTAAAGGATTAATTATTCATAATTTATCTAAAATATCAAGTAATTATAGAAGTCAAAATACTTTAGATTATTTTTTAAAAAAAAATAATGTAGTTACTATTACAGATATTGATACTAGACAATTAACACGTTTTTTACGTAATAAAAAAATTAATATAGGTTGTATTATTACTGGTATAAAAAATATTGATTTTAATCATATTTTAAATAAAATTAAACAATTTTCAAGATTAAAAGGATTAGATTTAGTTAAAGAGGTGACAACTAATAAAAATTATTCTTGGATAAAAGGAAATCAAAATTATCATATAATTAAAAAAAATATAAAAAATAATTTTTTATTACCTATGAATATAATAGCTTATGATTTTGGTATTAAAAAAAATATTTTAAAAATGTTAGTAGATCGTGGATGTTATGTAACTGTTGTTTCTGCTTATACAAATTTTAAAGAACTTATAAATATAGATCCAGATGGTGTTTTTTTATCTAATGGTCCAGGAGATCCTAAACTATGTTTTTATGCTATTTCTACTGTAAAACAAATATTAAAAACTAATATTCCAATTTTTGGAATATGTCTTGGACACCAAATTCTTGCCCTTGCTAGTGGTGCTAAAACAAAAAAAATGATTTTAGGACATCATGGAAGTAATCATCCTGTAAAAGATATAAAAACTAATAAAGTATTTATAACAACACAGAATCATGGTTTTACAGTAGATATAAATAATATACCTGAAAATTTAAGAATAACACATAAGTCTTTATTTGATAATACTATACAAGGAATTCATCGTATTGATAAACCTGCTTTTGGCTTTCAAGGACATCCAGAAGCTAGTCCAGGACCTCATGATGCTTCTATATTATTTGATTATTTTATAGAATTAATTCAAAAATATTGTTTAAAAAGATACAAAGGATTATAATAATGCCAAAAAACACAGATATAAAAAGTATTATGATTTTAGGAGCAGGACCTATAGTAATAGGACAAGCTTGTGAATTTGATTATGCAGGAACTCAAGCATGTAAAGCTTTAAAAGAAGAAGGATATAAATTAATTTTAATTAATTCAAATCCAGCTACAATTATGACTGATCCTGATATTGCTGATATTACTTATATAGAACCCATACAATGGGAAATTATATCTAAGATAATAAAAAAAGAAAAACCTGATGCTATTTTACCAACTATGGGAGGACAAACAGCTTTAAATTGTTTATTAGATTTAAATAAAAATAATATTTTAAATAAATTTAATGTAAAAATTATTGGAGTAACAATAGAATCAATACACAAAGCAGAAAATCGTTATTATTTTTCAGAGATTATAAAAAAATTAGGTTTAAATACAACAATTTCTAAAATTGTAAATAATGTTGATGATGCTATTAATTTTGTAAATAAAATTGGATTTCCATGTATTATTAGACCGTCTTTTACTATGGGTGGAAGTGGTGGAGGTATAGCAAATAATTTAAAAGAGTTTATAAATCTCTGTAAAAAAGGAATAAATTTATCTCCTAATAAAGAATTATTAATTGATGAATCTTTAATAGGTTGGAAAGAATATGAAATGGAAGTAATAAGAGATAAAAATGGAAATTGTACTATTATATGTTCAATTGAAAATATTGATTCTATGGGTATTCATACTGGTGATTCTATCACTGTAGCACCAGCACAAACTTTATCTGATAAAGAATATCAGATAATGAGAAATGCTTCCATATTAATTATGCAAGAAATAGGAATAGAATCAGGTGGTTCTAATGTACAATTTGCTGTTAATCCTAAAAATGGTAAATTAGTCGTAATTGAAATGAATCCTCGTGTATCACGATCATCAGCTTTAGCTTCCAAAGCAACCGGATTTCCTATAGCAAAGATATCAGCAAAATTATCTGTAGGATATACTTTAGATGAATTAATGAATGATATAACTAATAAAAAAATTTCAGCTTCTTTTGAGCCTACTATTGACTATGTAGTTACAAAAATACCAAGATTTAATTTTGAAAAATTTATTGGAGCTAGTAATAGATTATCTACACAAATGAAATCAGTAGGAGAAGTTATGTCTATAGGAAGAACTTTTCAGGAATCTATTCAAAAAGCTTTACGTAGTTTAGAAATAGGAATTAATGGTTTTACCCCTAAAATAAAAAATTTAAATAAACAAATTTTAAATTTTCTTATAGAAGAATTAAAGAAACCTGGACCAGATAGAATTAGATTTATAGCTGATGCTTTTAGATTAGATATGTCAATAAATGATATTTCTTACTATTCTAAAATAGATCCTTGGTTTTTATCTCAAATTAAAGAAATAATTACTATTGAAAATAAAATAAAATCTTTAGGTATAAATTGCTTAAAGGATAAAATATATTTTTTTAATTTAAAAAAAATGGGTTTTTCAGATTCTAGAATAGCTGATTTATTACATATTTCTGAAACAAAAGTCCGTAATTTACGTTATAATCATAATTTACATCCAGTATATAAAAGAGTTGATACATGTGCAGCAGAATTTGAAACTAATACTGCATATATATATTCTACATATGCAATAGAATGTGAATCTAATCCTAGTAATAATAAAAATAAAATTATAATTTTAGGAAGTGGTCCTAATAGAATTGGTCAAGGAATAGAATTTGATTATTGTTGTGTCCATGCTGCTATAGCATTACGTGAGAATAATTTTGAAACTATTATGGTTAATTGTAATCCTGAAACAGTTTCTACTGATTATGATATTTCAGATCGTTTATATTTTGAACCAATTACTTTAGAAGATATATTAGAAATTATTAGAATTGAAAAACCTAAAGGTGTTATTGTTCAATATGGTGGACAAACTCCATTAAATTTAGCTAAATTACTAGAAAAACAAGGAATAAAAATTATAGGAACAAGTTCTGATTCTATTGATAAAGCTGAAAATAGAAAAAAATTTCAAAATATAGTTAATTTATTAAAATTAAAACAACCAGAAAATTTTATAGTTTATAATTTAAACGAAGCAATAAAAAAATCTGAAATAATTGGTTATCCTATAGTAATTAGACCATCCTATGTATTAGGTGGTAGAGCAATGGAATTAATATATAATATTAATGATTTAAAAAAATATTATAATAAAAATAATACTCCTGTTTTATTAGATAAGTTTTTAGATAATGCAATAGAAGTTGATGTAGATGCTATTTGTGATGGAAAAAATGTTTTTATTGGTGGTATAATGGAACATGTAGAACAAGCTGGTATACATTCTGGTGATTCTGCTTGTTCTTTACCAACAAAAAATATTAGTAATATTATTTTAAATAAAATTAGATCTCAAGTAAAAAAATTAGCTATAGCAATTAATATTTGTGGTTTATTAAATGTACAATTTGCTATTAAAGATAACGAAATTTATTTAATAGAAGTAAATCCTAGAGCTTCACGTACTATTCCATTTATATCAAAAGCTATAGGTATACCTTTAGCAAAAATAAGTACATTAGTAATGGTAGGAAAATCTTTACTTGATTTAAAAATCAATAAAGAAATAATTCCTTATTATTTTTCTGTTAAAGAAGTGGTATTACCATTTAATAAATTTCATGGTGTAGATCCAATTTTAGGACCTGAAATGCATTCAACAGGAGAAGTAATGGGTATTGGATATTCTTTTGAAGAAGCTTTTGCTAAAGCAATGTTAAGTATAAATATAAATATAAAAAAAATTGGATCAGTATTAATTTCTGTTAAAAATCAAGATAAAATTTTAATTATTCCATTAGTAAAACAATTAATAAAATATGGTTTAAATATTGATGCTACTAAAGGTACAGCTTGCTTTTTAAAAAGTAAAAATATTAAAGTTAATATTGTAAGAAAAATAACAGAAAAATCACCTAATATTATAGATTTTATAAAAAATAAACAGTATAATTATATTATTAATACTACATCAAATAAAAGTTCTATTGAAAAATCTAAACTTATTAGAATTATTGCTTTAGAACAAGGTATACATTGTGATACAACAATTAATGGTTCTATTGCTACAATATTAGCTATGAATATAAATCCTAAAAAAAGAATATTTTCTTTACAGGAAATTCATAAAACATTAATTAAAAATTTATAAAAAATAAATTTTTTATAAAAGTACTTAAAAATAATTTTAAATATTTTAGTAATATTTTAATTAAATATATTTTTATTCTTTTATAAATAATATTTTAATTAGTATATTAAAGTGTTGAATAACATATGTTTAATATAAAAAAATATTTTTACTACAAAAATTGTGTTGATTTTTCTAATGATTTATTAAAATTAATTTTATTAAATACATGGAGTTTTATAATTATACAAGGACCTGATAGTAAAATTTTTTTACAAAATCAACTTACAATAGATATTAATGAATTAGATAATAATCCATTATGTTTTTTTCATGCATTACATTGTAATGTTAAAGGAAAAATATTAACAAATATGCATATTTTTAAATATAAAGATGGTTATTGTTATATAGTAAGAAAAAATATTGTAAAATATTATTTAAATCAAATTAAAAAATATATATATTTATATAAAATAAATTTTATATTACAAACATCACAAATTGTTTTAGGATTATCAGGAATAAATTCTGATAAAATTTTATCTCAAATTTTTAATCATTATAATTTTAATTTTAATAAAAAAAATTTATTTATTTATAAAAATAATATTTTTTTAAAATTTATGAATCCTGTAAAAAGATTTTTAATGATTTTAGATCCAGAATATGCAAAATTTTTAATAAAAAATATAAGAAGTAAAGATATATTAATATATGATAGTGATCAATGGATTAAATTTAATATGGAAATTGGTTATCCAATTTTTGATATAAATAATAGTATTAAATTTTTTTTTCAAGAATCTAATATGGAATTTTTTAATGCTATTAACTTTAATAAAGGATGTTATTTAGGACAAGAAATAATTAGTATTTCTGCAACTAAAAAAAAATATAATAAATCATTATTTTTATTAGAAGGTACTGCAAATTTTTTACCTTTATTTTATGAACAATTAGAATTTTCAAATAATAAAAAAAAAGATATTTGGGAAATAGGTTCAAGAGGAGGAAGAATATTATCTTCAATAAAATTTAAAAATAATACTATTTGGATACAAGCAATATTAAAAAAAGAATTTATATTATCTTCTTCAATAAGATTAAAAAAAGATAAACATAGTATTTTTTTTATTAAAAAATTAAATTAGTTAAATAATTTTTAATTATAAATTATATAATTAATAAAATTAATTTTTACTTTATAAAATACTAATAAATTTATAAAAAATTAAATATTTAATTAATTAAATATTTATATATTGGTAATTTTTATTATATAAGTTTTATTATTATAATAATAGGTATTGAAAATGAAAAAAATAGTTATTGTAATTGCAACAATATTTATTAGTTTTTTTTATAATATTAATGATGTTATAGCTAATACTATTAAAAATAATAAAAATAATTGGTATTTAGGATCAAAAATCGGATGGTCACAATATGATAATCTTTTAGGTTTTAATACTAATCCCAAAGATTTTTTAAAAATTAATAAATTAGGTAGTGGATTATTTTTAGGATATAAAGAAAATCGTTATTTAAATTTTGAATTAGGTTATGATTGGTTAGGATTAATTTCCCGTAAATACAAAAATTCAACTAATTTATTTAAAGCACAAGGAATACAATTATCTACAAAAATTTCTTGTCCAATATATGGAAATTTAGATTTATATAGTCGTTTAGGTGCTATTATTACACGTATAGATGTTAAAAATCTAATTACAAATTATAATTATTTTTATAGTGCTACTCCATTAATTTCTTTCGGTAGTGAATATAAAATAAATAATAATTGGTCTTCTAGATTAGAATATCAATTTACAAGAAAAATTGGTAATGATGATATCGTTGGTCAGGAAACTAATAATTCAATGTTAGTTTTTGGTTTATCATATTTTTTTGATAAAAGTAAACCAGCTCAAATATTTGATAAAATTTTTTATAAAAAATTAAGTAATAATCGTTTTAATATAAGATCTGATCTTTTTTTTAAATTTAATGATTTTACTTTACAAGAAAAATCTAAACAAACATTAAATAAAATTATTTATAGATTAAATACTATTAATTATCCAAATATTTCTATACATATAGTAGGTTTAACTGATTTTATTGGAAAAAAAAAATATAATTTATCTCTTTCTAAAAAAAGAGCGAATTCAGTATCTGAATATTTAATTTCAAAAGGTATATTAAAAAAATATATTTTTGTACAAGGATTAGGAAGTATTAGATCAAGTCAAAATATATTTTGTAAAAAATTAAATAATTATAAATTATTAAAAAAATGTTTAGAATCAGATCGTATTGTAGAAATAGATATTACAGGATTTTATCATATGAAGTATTTTTTTTAAAAATTTAATTTTTTTAAAATTTAATTATAATAAATAAGTAATACAGAAATTAATATTTCTGTATTACTTATTTAAGTATAAAATATTATAAAAATTTTATAAATAATATTAATATAGGATATTATTAATATAATGATATATAAAAAAAATTTTTTTTCTAAAAAAGAATTAATTTTTGCTAGTTACGGAAAATTATTTAATAATAAAAATCCAAAATTATCATCTGGTAAAATGTTATTAATAGATAAAATAGTTAAAATTACAAAAGATGGAGGAGAATATAACAAGGGATATGTAGAAGCAAATTTATATATTAATCCAAAAATATGGTTTTTTTCTTATCATTTTATTAATGATCCTATTATGCCTGGATGTTTAGGTTTAGATTCAATGTTTCAATTAGTTGGATTTTATTTAGGATGGTTAGGATTTAAAGGAAAAGGAAGAGCTTTAGGAGTACAAAATGTTAAATTTATTAGTGAAGTATTACCTATATCTAAAAAATTAACTTATTATATTAATTTAAAACGTATTATTAATAAAAACTATATAATTATTGGAATTGCTACAGGAACAGCAATAATTGATAATAAATTATTATATAAAGCTACTAATTTAAAAGTAGGATTAATAAAATATTAAATGCCCGAAGGTGGAATTGAACCACCGACACGGGGATTTTCAGTCCACTGCTCTACCAACTGAGCTATCCGGGCATATAAATAAATTCTATTATGACAATATTTGATATCTAACGTCAATAGTTTATTATTAATTATAAAAATTATTTTTAATAAATAATTTTTATAATATCATTCTTTCTATAAAAAAGCTTAATATAATAGATAAACTAGTAATTATAATTCCTGGAATTAAAAAAGAATGATTAAAAATATAATTACCTATTTTAGTTGAACCAGTATTATCCATTTCTACTGCAGTTAATAAAGTTGGATATATTGGAAATAGAAAAAGAGCAGAAACTGCAGTAAAAGATCCTATTATAATTTTTGGAGAAATTCCTAGAGTAATTAAACTAGGTATTATTGCTTTTGTTGTTGCTGCTTGAGAATAGAATAATGATGTTATAAAAAATAAAATAATAGATAACATCCAAGGATGTTGTTGTACTATATTTAAAATAATAAATTTTATATCATGAAAATGTGATTTTATAAAAGTATCTCCTAACCAAGATACTCCCATTACACAAATACAAGCATTAATACCTGATTTAAAAATATTTGTATCAGTAATTTTTTTAATTTTAATTTTACATATAAAAGATATTATTAATGCAGTTGTTAACATAAATATTATTGTTGATTCTGTTCTTGATAAAATTTTTATTTTATTATAAAAAACATAATCACATAGAATATTATATATAAGAGTTATTATAATTCCAATTAAAAATAATAAAATTGAATATCTACCATTTTTTTTATTCAATATTTTTTTTGGAAAAACAATATTATTAGTATTTAAAAAATTATTTTTTTTATTAGTATTAAAGAAATTTATTATTATTGAAGTAATTAAAATTGAAATAAATGTTGATGGAATTAAAATTATTAATAATTGATTATAACTAATTCCTAATGGATCTAATATTTTTGATAAATAAATTACTGACGCAGATATAGGTGAAGCTGTAACTGCAATTTGAGAAGCAACTACTGATATTGATAATGGATATACTGGTTTTATACCATTTTTTTTTGATATATTAATAATAACAGGAAATATTGAAAGTGCAGTATGTCCAGTTCCTGATAATAAAGTAATAAAATATGTTATTAAAGGAGAAATAATAATAATATATTTTTTATTTTTAGATAAAAATTTATTCATATAATATACTAAATATTCAGTTCCTCCAGATAAATCAACAACAGAAATTGTAATAATAACAGATAAAATAATTTCTATAACATCAAATGGAATATTACCAATTGTATTATGAAATACTAATGTTAAAATTAAAACTCCAAAAGTTCCAAATAAACCTAATGCCATACCACCTGATTTACAACCTGCATATATAAGTAATAAAATAATAACTAATTGAATAAAAATCATAATATTCCTTTAATTTTAGTTTTATTTATAATATAAAAAATAAAACAATATATTTTATAACCTACACTTTTTATAAAAAAAATTCTATTTCTCATTAATTTTTCATTAAATTATTATATAATTAATTATATTTTAAATTTTTTAAAACATAGACCTTGAAACCGATAAAATATGTCCTTATGTTTCAGGTCACCTTACTTAATAAAATAAATTAATTTTAATTTAAAGTTGATTAACTATACTTAATTATAAGGAAAATTATTTAATGAATATTCGTCCATTACATGATCGTGTAATTGTTAAACGTCAAAAAATTGAAACTAAATCTTCAGGTGGTATTGTATTAACAGGTTCTGCTGTTGGAAAATCTACACGGGGAGTAGTTTTAGCTGTAGGTAAAGGTCGTATACTAGATAATGGTCAAGTCAAGTCATTAGATGTAAAAAAAGGAGATATAGTAATATTTAATGATGGTTATAATGTTAAAACAGAAAAAATTGATGATAAAGAAGTTTTAATAATGTCAGAAAGTGATATTTTAGCGATTGTAAAAGAATAAAAAATATTTTAGAAATTTTATTCATATTAATATTAATTCAATAAAAATAAATTTTAGGATATTTAAAATGACAGCTAAAGATGTAAAATTTGGTAATGATGCTCGTGTTAAAATGTTACGAGGTGTTAATGTATTAGCAGATGCAGTAAAAATTACTCTTGGTCCAAAAGGTAGAAATGTAGTTTTAGATAAATCATTTGGTGCTCCAGCTATTACTAAAGATGGTGTAACAGTGGCTAGAGAAATTGAACTAGAAGATAAGTTTGAAAATATGGGAGCACAAATGGTAAAAGAAGTTGCTTCTAAAGCCAATGATGTAGCAGGAGATGGAACAACTACAGCTAGTGTTTTAGCACAAGCTATTGTAAGTGAAGGATTAAAAGCTGTTGCTGCTGGAATGAATCCAATGGATTTAAAAAGAGGAATAGATAAAGCAGTAATAGCAGCAGTAGAAGAATTAAAAATTCTTTCTGTTCCATGCTCTGATTCTAAAGCTATAGCTCAAGTAGGTACTATTTCTGCTAATGCAGATGAAACAGTTGGTGATTTAATTGCACAAGCTATGGAAAAAGTAGGTAAAGAAGGTGTCATTACTGTTGAAGAAGGAAATGGATTACAAGATGAATTAGATGTAGTTGAAGGAATGCAATTTGATAGAGGATATTTATCTCCCTATTTTATTAATAAATCAGAATCTGGAACAGTAGAACTTGAAAACCCTTTTATACTATTAGTTGATAAAAAATTATCTAATATACGTGAAATGTTACCTATCTTAGAAATGGTAGCTAAAGCAAATAAGTCATTATTAATAATTGCAGAGGATGTAGATGGAGAAGCTTTAGCTACTTTAGTAGTAAATACTATGCGCGGTGTAGTAAAAGTAGCTGCAGTTAAAGCTCCAGGTTTTGGAGATCGTCGTAAAGCAATGCTACAAGATATAGCAATTTTAACAGGTGGTAATGTTATTTCTGAAGAAATTGGTTTAGAATTAGAAAAAACTAAACTAAATGATTTAGGACAAGCAAAACGTATAGTAATAAATAAAGATACAACTACCATAATAGATGGTATGGGTAAACAAAAAGATATTTCTAATCGTGTAATACAAATAAGACAACAAATAGATGAAGCTACTTCTGATTATGATCGCGAAAAACTACAAGAACGTGTAGCGAAATTAGCAGGAGGAGTTGCTGTATTAAAAGTTGGAGCAGCTACTGAAGTAGAAATGAAAGAAAAAAAATCTAGAGTAGAAGATGCATTACATGCTACTAGAGCAGCTGTAGAAGAAGGAGTTGTTGCAGGTGGTGGTGTAGCATTAGTTCGTGTAGCAGCAAAATTAATAAATTTAACAGGTCAAAATGAAGACCAAAATATGGGTATTAAAGTTGCTTTAAGAGCTATGGAAGCTCCATTACGTCAGATAGTTTCTAATTCTGGAGAAGAACCATCTGTTGTAGCAAATAATGTTAAAGATGGTCATGGAAATTATGGTTATAATGCTGCTAGTGAAGAATATGGAGATATGATTAAATTTGGTATTTTAGATCCAACAAAAGTAACACGTTCTGCTTTACAATATTCAGCTTCTGTTGCAGGACTTATGATTACTACAGAATGTATGGTAACAGATTTACCAAAAGATGAAAAATCTGAAATGAATACACCTCCAGCTGGTATGGGTGGTGGTATGGGTGGTATGATGTAATAAAAATATATTTATAAGTATATTTTTAATTTTATACAAAATAGTTAAATAATTTGCTGTGCTTTTTATTATAAAGGCACAGCATTTATTTTATTTAAGTAAGATTATAATATTATTAATAACTAATAATTTTAAAATTAAAATTTAAATTATTTATAATATTATAAATATAATAATATATTTTTTATTTATTATTTTTTTAAATATAAAATTCATTATTATATTTATTTTTTAAAGGTATATATGATGATTAATTATTCTAGTAACAATTTTAAAATTGGTATGAAATTTATATTTTTAAATAAACCTTATTCTATAGAATCTAGTGATTTTGTAAAACCAGGAAAAGGACAAGCATTTGTCAGAATTAAAATGCGTAATTTAATTACTGAAAAATTAATTGATAAAACTTTTAAATCAACTGATTCTTTAAATACTGCAGATATAAAAGAAAATAATTTAATTTATTTATATAATGAAAAAAATAATTTTTATTATTTTATGTATAAAGAAAATTTTGAACAAATAATAATTAATAAATTAATAATAAAAAATAAATATAAATGGTTAATTCCTAATCAATTTTATAATATAACTTTTTGGAATCAATCTCCTATATTTATTACTTTACCAAATTTTATTGAATTAACCATTATAAATACAAGTATAAATTTAAAAAGTGAAACAATAAATAATGTTAGTAAACAAGCAACTCTTAGTAATAAAGAAATAATTAAAGTTCCTTCATTTATAAAAATAGGTGATAAAGTTAAAATAGATATTAGAAATAAATCTTATGTTGCTCGTTTAAAAAATAAAAATTAGGTATTATAGATTAAAATTAATACTTTTTATTAATATTAAATAACTATTATTTTTAATAATAATCTTATTATTAGTAATTTTTTATCTTAATAACTATTTATTTGATATAGTTGATCTAATTATATTGAATTAATATTCAATTATGATATAATGAAAAAATTTATCAATAAATTAATTATTTAAATTTATAATTTATTTTATTGAAAATTTTATTTTTATTAATTTAATTGTTTTTAAAAATATACATTATATTTTTTATGATCAAAAAAAATAATTTAATTTGGATAGATTTAGAAATGACAGGATTAAATCCTAATTTAAATCGTATTATTGAAATAGCTATTTTAATTACAGATAATAATTTAAATATCTTAAAAGAAGGACCAATAATAGCAATTTATCAATCTAAAAAAGAATTAAATAATATGGATCAATGGAATAAAAATATACATAAAAAAACTGGATTAATTAATAGAGTAAAACAAAGTATATTTAATGAAGAAAAAACTGAAGAATATATTTTAAATTTTTTAAAATTATGGGTGTATCCACAAGAATCTCCTATGTGTGGAAATAGTATTTGTCAGGATAGAAGATTTTTATATAATTATATGCCTAATTTAGAAAAATATTTTCATTATCGTAATATTGATGTAAGTACTATAAAAGAATTAGTAAAAAGATGGAAAGTAAATAATTTAATTAATTTTAAAAAAAATTATAGACATAGTGCTATAAAAGATATATATCAATCATTAGAAGAATTAAAATTCTATAGACAAAATTTTTTTAATATTTAAAAAATATTATTTATTAAATATATTTTTTTATCAAATTAAAATATATTTCATTATGCGGGAATAGCTCAGATTGGTAGAGTACAACCTTGCCATGGTTGGGGTCGCGAGTTCGAATCTCGTTTCCCGCTCCATAAAAAATAATTTAACAAAATAAATGTCTATTAAAATATTACCTAAACAAATTATAAAACAAATAGCTGCTGGAGAAGTTATTGATAAACCATCTGCTGTAGTTAAAGAACTTATTGAAAATAGCATTGATGCTTTATCATCTCAAATTAATATATATGTTGAAAAAGGTGGTATGAAATTAATTAGAATTAATGATAATGGAATTGGTATGTCTAAAGATGATTTATTATTATGTTTAAAAAAATATGCAACAAGTAAAATAAAAAATTTAGATGATTTAGAATATTTTAAAAGTTTTGGTTTTAGAGGTGAAGCATTAACTAGTATAAAAAATGTATCTAGAATAAGAATTATTTCAAAAACAATACATCAAGAAATTGCTTGGGAAATATATACAGAAGGAATGGATAATATAATAAATTTAAAACCATCACCAAATCCTGTAGGAACAACAATAGAAGTATTAGATTTATTTTATAATATTCCAGTTAGAAGAAAATTTATTTTTAATAATAAAATAGAATTTTTATATATTAAAAATATAATTAAATCTATAGTTTTAATGAAATTAAATATAGGTATTAAATTTATATATAATGATAAAATCATTTATAATTTTCCTAAGATAGAAAATAATATTTCTTATATTAATAGAATTGAAAGTATATGTGGAAAAGATTTTATTAAGCAATCATTAAAAATAAATTCAAATTATCATAAGATGAATTTATATGGTTGGATTACTTTACCTCAAAATGAATATTATTCAAATAATATAAAAAAATATTTTTATATTAATAATCGTGTTATTAATAGTAAATTTATTAATCATATTATTAAAGAAATATGTAAAATAAAATTTGGTTTGTATTATAATCAATCATTTTTAATGTATTTAGAAATAGAACCAAATCAAATTGATATAAATATACATCCTCAAAAAAAAAATGTAAATTTTTATCAAAAAGAATTAATTTATAATTTTTTTCATAAAAGTATATTAAATTATTCATTATTTTATAAAAATATTTTTGTTGAAAAAAATAAAATATATAATAATTATGAAAAAAATTATAAATTAAATAATGAAACTCTAAAAAATATAGATATACATTATAATAATACTTTATTTAATAAAATTAAGAAAAAAAAA
The DNA here is from genome assembly GCF_012562765.1 of Enterobacteriaceae endosymbiont of Plateumaris pusilla. Lineage (GTDB taxonomy): Bacteria > Pseudomonadota > Gammaproteobacteria > Enterobacterales > Enterobacteriaceae. The sequence continues at coordinate 199,859 of NZ_CP046226.1, read as the reverse complement.
ATAGTTATAATAAAAAATATTCCTCTTTTTTATTTTAAAAATTTTGGTATATTAAGAACAATAGTAAAAAATACTTGGATTATAATTGAAAAAAATAATATTTTATTTTATATTTCTGTAAAAAAAATAGAATATTTACTATTAAAAATGAAATATAAATTTTATTTAGATAATCAAGATAATATTGAAATTATATATGTAAATTTACAAATAAAATTAATCAAAGAAGAATTAAGTATTTTAATAAAATTAAAAAAAATATTAACAAGTTTAGGTTTTAATTTTTTTATTAATAAATTAAATAAATTTAAACTTAAATTAATATCTGTACCATCAATATTATTAAATATTGATATGCAAATTTTTTTAAAAAATTTATTTAAATATTGTTTAATTGAAGAGAATATATCTTTAAAAAAGATATTAAAATGGATTATTAAATATATAATAAATATTAAAAAAATATGGAATTATTTTAATATAATTGATTTATTAATGGAATTTGAATTATTATATTCTGAAAATAAAATATTTTCAATTACAAAATTATTTTATCCAATAAATTTTAATAATATATAATATGAATAATAAATTACCACCAGTAATATTTTTAATGGGTACTACAGCTTCAGGTAAAACTAATTTAGCAATGAAATTATCTAAAAACTTTCCTATTGAATTAATAAGTGTAGATTCTTCTTTAATATATAAAGGGATGGATATAGGTACTGCTAAACCAAATAAAAAAGATTTTTTTTATACAAAACATTGGTTAATTGATATTAAAGAACCACATGAATATTATTCAGTATTTGATTTTTATCATGAATCTTTAACAATTATTAAAAAAATTATAAAAAAAGGTAAAATTCCATTATTAGTTGGTGGTAGTATGTTTTACTATAAAAAATTAATTGATCCAATTTCTCCTTTACCATCTGCTAATATTCAGATACGTAATATGATTATTAATAAAATTAAAAATAATAATAAATATAAATCTTTACATGATATGTTAAATAAAATAGATTTATGTTCAGCAAATAAAATTCATCCTTCTGATTTACAAAGAAATTTAAGAGCATTAGAAGTATTTTTTTTAACAGGACAACCATTAAGTAAACTTATAAGAATTAAAAGAGATAAAATTCCTTATAAACTATATCAATTTGGAATAACTTATTATGATCGTGAAAACTTATATAATGCTATCAATAAAAGATTAATAAAAATGTTTCAATTTGGTTTTGAATTAGAAGTAAGAAATCTTTTTTATAATAAAAAATTACAAATTAATTTTCCTTCAATGCGTTGTATTGGTTATAAACAAATGTATTATTATATTCAAAATCAAATTAATTATACAGATATGATTGATCAAATAATTTTATCTACGCGTCATTTAGCTAAAAAACAATTAACATGGCTTAGAAATTGGAATAATATACATTGGTTAAATAGTGAAAATTTAAATTTGGCATATAATTCTATTGCAAAAGTTATAAATAAAAATAATTTTATTTTATAATTAAATAAATTTTTTATTTTTTATAAAAATAATTTTATAATTAGTTAAAATTATGATATAGATTATTATATATCTTTTCTATAATTTTATTAAATTGTTTAATAAAATAAATTTTTTATTTTTTAATAATAATTAAAATAATATGAATAACAATAATTCTACTAAAACAAATATAAAAAATTTTTTTATTTTTTTATCATTTATTTGTCTATATTTTTTTGTCAATGGATTTTACATAGTTAAAAATACAAATCAATGTATTATTGTTAGATTAGGTAAAATATATAATGTAGTTTCTCCAGGTTTACATTGGAAATATCTTTTTTTAGATAAAGTAAGTTTTGTAAATACAATTTCTGTAAAAAAAACAGTTATAAATAATATGCTATTAACTTCAGATTTAAATTTAGTTAATATGAAAATAATTATTGAATATAAAATTTCTAATCCAGTAGCATATATACTTTCTAAAAAAAATTTTTTATTTATGTTTTATCAATCTATTAATAGTATTATTAATCAATTAATAGGTAAAGTAACAATAAATGATCTTTTAACTAAAAATGATAATATAATTAGTAATGAAATTAAAAATAAACTACAAGTAATAATAAAAAAATATAATTTTGGTATTAATATTTTAGATATTTATATTGACAATATTACTCTTCCTACAGAAGAGCAAAAATTATTAAATAATTTTTATCCTTATCAAAAAAAATAAAAAATATATAAGTAGCATAACATAATATAAAAATATATTGATACTTTATAAATATATTTTTAATATGTAATAGATTATTTTTAACTTATATAATACAATTAATATTGTAAAATTAAATAAAAATAATTAAAAAATATTTTATATATAATATTTAAAATATATAAGAACTATTCAATTTTAAAATAACAAAAATAAAATTTTAGATAAAAAATATTGAAAAATATTTTATATAAATCTAATTTTCCTTAAAAGAAATAAAAATGAGTAAATGTTTGATTTATTTATTAATTATTATATTAAATTTTTTATATTTATCTATATTCATTATTAATGAAGGATATGTAGGTATTAATTCGTATAATAATATTATTACTATATATAAACCAGGATTTCATTTTAAAATTCCATTATTTAATAATATTCAAATTTTAAATTCTAGTTTATTCAGTACTAATTTTCAAATTAACAAATTTATTTTAAAAAATAAAAAAGATTTAATAATTCATGTTTATATAATATGGAAAATAAAAGATTATAAACTTTATTATTTAAATACTGGAGGAAATTTAATTCATACTGAAATTATACTTAAAAGACAAGTTAGTGATAAATTATATTTAGATATTGATAAATTAAATATTCAAAAAATATTTAATCATTCTAGTAATTTTTTAAAAAAAAGTCTATCAAATTATGATAATAATCAAATTAAAAATATTAAAGAAAATTTTATTTCTAAGTTAATTTCTCAAAATAATAACCAAACTATTATTAATAATATGAATAACATGGGAATAGATATTATTGATATTAAAATTGAAAAAGTTTCTTTTTCTAAAGATATATTAAAAAATATATTTTATAATTTTAACCATAAAAAAATTAAAACATTAAAATAACATTTAATATAATTTATAAATTTATTAAAAAAATTTAAATAATTATTTAAAAAAATATTTTTTGTTTATAAATTATTTTATATAAAAAATTAAAATATTTTAATAATAAAATAAATAATTCATATTAGATAAATTATTAAATTCTAAAATATAAAATATTAATAATTAATAATTAATAATAAATATATAATATTTAAATTAAATGATTTACTTTAAATATTAAAATGATAAAATATAATTTATTAATTAATAATTCTATTATTATGAATAAAAATATAATTATATTAGGTGTTCAGTGGGGAGATGAAGGAAAAGGTAAAGTTATAGATTTACTTAGTAAAAATGTAAATTATGTTGTACGTTATCAAGGAGGAAATAATGCAGGACATACAATTATAATTAATGAAAAAAAAATTATTTTACATTTAATTCCTTCTGGGATTATGCATAAAAATGTTAAAACTATTATAGGTAATGGAGTAGTTATATCTCCTAATAATCTTTTAAGTGAAATAAAAGAATTAGAAAATTTAAATATTAAAATTAAAAATAGATTATTTTTATCTACTATGTGTCCATTAGTTTTAGAGTATCATATTGCTATGGATTTAGCTCAAGAAAATTTTCTTAAAAAAAAATTGATAGGTACTACTGGAAAAGGTATAGGTCCATCATATACAGATAAAATATCTAGATATGCATTACGTATAGATGATTTATTTAATAAAGATATTTTTGCTAAAAAATTAAAACAAATTGTTGATTATTATAATTTTCAATTAATCTATTTTTATAAAAGTAATTCCGTAAATTATAAAAAAATATTAGAACATACATTAGATATATCAGAAAATATTACTAAAATTTCTATAGATGTTAGTGATTTTTTATATAAAGCTAGAAAAAATAATAAAAAAATTATTTTTGAAGGAGCGCAAGGTACATTTTTAGATATTGATCATGGAACTTATCCTTATGTTACGTGTTCTAATACTATAGCTGGAGGTGCATTGACTGGTACTGGAATAGGTCCTTTACATGTAGATTATGTTTTAGGAGTAGTCAAATCTTATTCTACTAGAGTAGGTTCTGGTCCTTTTCCTACAGAAATATTTGATAAATATAATTTACATATAACTAATAAAGGTAAAGAATTTGGTTCAACAACAGGAAGAAAACGTCGTGTTGGTTGGTTAGATATAATTTTTTTAAAAAAAGCAATAATTATTAATTCTTTAACTAGTCTTTGTTTAACTAAATTAGATGTTTTAGATGGTTTAGATACTGTTAAATTATGTGTTTCTTATATAACTTCTTCAGGTAAAAAAATTTTTAATTTACCTATAAAACAAGAAGATTGGAATCATATAAAACCAGTATATGAAATTCATCCAGGATGGAAAGAAAATACATGTGGTATTACAAATATATTAAATTTACCTCAAGCAGCTTTTAATTATATTAAAAGAATAGAAGAATTAACAAATATTAATATAAGTATAATTTCTACTGGACCAGATCGTAATAATGTTATTATTTTAGATCATTTTTTATAATGATATTTTTTATATCTAAATAAAATTAGTAATTTTATTATATATTTTATATATAATTATATATAAAAATAATATATTATAACTCTTTTTTTTTTATTTTTTAAATGATATAATTAATCTAAAATATTAAAATAAATTTATAATATGGAAGATATTATTTTTGGATTTTATCCTATAATAGAACTTTTAAAAAATAATCCAAAATCATTTAAAAAAATTTATATATTAGATAATAAACAAAGTAATAATAAATTAAAAGAAATTTTCATTAATATAAAGAAATATAGTATTCCATATTATAAAACTACAAGACAATGGCTAAATAAAAAAAGTAAAAATAATGTACATCAAGGAATATTAGGTATAATTTTTTTAAAAAAATCTAAATATCATAAAAATGATATAATAAAAATTATTAAAAAATTTAAAAATCCATTTATTCTAATATTAGATAGGATTACAGATCCACATAATCTTGGAGCATGCATAAGAACTGCTGTAGCAGCTAAAGTTAATATTATTATTTTACCTAAACATCATTCATCAAAATTAAACTCCACAGTTAAAAAAGTTTCTTGTGGAACATCAGAAATATTACCAATTATATTTGTAAATAGTTTAGTTCAAATAATCCATTTATTAAAAAATAATAATATAACTATAATAGGAGCTGATAATAAAAGTAAAAATATTATTTATAATAATAGAATATATTTTCCAATATGTATAATTATGGGCTCAGAAAATAAAGGTATACGTCCTATTATAAAACATAATTGTGATATATTATTAAATATACCATTATTTAATGGTATTAATTCTTTAAATGTTTCTGTTGCTACTGGTATTTTTTTATTTGAGATAATAAGACAAAATTCATTTTAAAATAATACAAATAATGTAATGTATTATTCGAAATAATTCAACTAAAAAAAGTATATTAATAATTTTTTTACTATTTAGTATTTAATAGAGATCTTATTATGAATAACTCTCTTCTTGAGAATTTTATTTTACCTCCATTTAATCAAATTAAATATAAATTTATAATTCCTACTGTTCAAAAAATTATTAATAATAATAAATTATTAATAAATAAATTATTAAAAAATTATAACAAAAATTATAATTGGAAAAATTTTTGTCAACCAATTTTAGAATTAGATGAAAATTTTAATCGTATTATTTCATTAATAAATCATTTAAATTATGTAGTTAATACTACTGAATTAAGAAAAATATATGAAGTTTGTACTAAAATTATTACTAAATATAATTTATGGATAAAACAAAATAAAAAATTATATAATGCTTACATATTTATAAAAAAAAATAAATTTAATTTATTAAATAATCTAGAAAAAAAATCTATTAATAATATTATTCGTGATTTTGAATCATCAGGTATTTTATTATCTTTTGAAAATAAAAAACAATATAAAAAAATTATAGATAAATTAATTTTTTTAAGTATTAAATTTGAAAATAATATATTGGATAGTATTATATATTGGAAATTAAATATTTTTTCTAAAATAGAATTAAAAGGTATTTCTAATGATATTCTTAATTATATTAAGAATAATGCTAAAAAAGAAAATAAAAAAGGATATTTATTAACTTTAGATATGCCAATTTATTCATCAATAATGCAATTTTGTGAAAATAAAATAATTCGTAAAACATTATATTATGCTTATAATACTATAGCATCAGATAAAAATGAAAAAAAAAATTGGAATAATTTTCCTATTATAATTAAAGAATTAAAATTACGTTATAAATTAGCTAATTTATTAGGATATAATTCTTATTCGGAAAAGTCTCTTATAAATAAATCAGCTAAAAATTTAAATATAATTTTATCTTTTCTTAAAAATTTAATTAAATATTCTTATAATCAAGCTAAAGATGAAATATCTAATTTAAAAAAATTTATTAAAAATAAATACAATTTAACTAAAATTAATCCATGGGATACAACATTTTATATAGAAAAATATAAACATTATTTATATGGTATAAATGATAATATTATACGTTCTTATTTTCCATTATTTCATGTTATAAACGGAATGTTTAAAATTACAAATAAAATTTTTGGTTTAACTTTTAGAAAAAGAAAAGTTAATGTTTGGAATAATAATGTGTATTTTTTTGATGTTTTTGATGATAAAAATGAATTATATGGCAGTATATATTTTGATTTATATATTCGTAAAAATAAAAGAAATGGAGCTTGGATGGATATTTGTCAATCTAGAATAATAAAATCTAATAATATATTACAATATCCAGTTGCTTATGTTAATTGTAATTTTTCTCCTCCAGTTAATAATATTGCTTTATTAACACATAATGATGTTATAACATTATTTCATGAATTTGGTCATTCATTACATCATATTTTAACTAAAATTAATATACCTAATGTCTCTGGTATAAATGGAATTGATTTTGATATGGTAGAATTTCCTAGTCAATTCATGGAATCTTGGTGTTGGGAACCAGAAGTTATTTCTTTAATTTCTGGTCATTATCAAACTAATAAAATTATGCCACAAAAAATTATAGATAATTTAGTTAAATCTAAAAAATATAATGCTGCTTTATCTATAATACGACAAATTGAATTAAGTTTATTTGATATTAGAATTCATAATGAATTTAATCCAGAAAAAAATAATAACCAAATATTAGATTTAATGTATGAAATTAGATCTAGTTTAATTTCAATTACACAGATTCCATCTTGGAATAAATATATAAATATTTTTAATCATATATTTGCGGGAGAATATGCAGCAGGTTATTATAGTTATTTATGGTCAGAACAATTAGCTGCAGATTCTTTTTTATATTTTAAAGAAAATAATTTATTTAATAAAACTATAGGAAAAAAATTTTTAGATATTTTTTTATCTCAAAGTAAGATTGAAAATCCTTTAATCTTATTTAAAAAATTTAGAAATAGAAAATTAGATAGTAATATTTTACTTATACATAAAGGAATTAAATTTAAAAAATAATAATTTTTATATTATTATTTTATATATTAATAATATACATATAAAATTTTTATGAAAAATATAAGAAATTTTTCCATTATTGCTCATATAGATCATGGTAAATCTACATTTGCAGATCGTTTAATAGAATTATGTGGTGGTTTGTCTAATAGAGAAATGAAGTCTCAAGTATTAGATACAATGGAATTAGAAAAAGAAAGAGGTATTACAATAAAAGCACAAAGTGTAACTTTAAATTATAAATCAAAAAATAATAATATATATAAATTAAATTTTATTGATACTCCTGGACATGTAGATTTTTCTTATGAAGTATCTAGATCTTTATCTGCATGTGAAGGTGCTATATTATTAGTAGATGCAGTACAAGGTGTTGAAGCTCAAACTTTATCTAATTGTAATATTGCCATAAATATGGGTTTAAAAGTTTTACCTGTTATTAATAAAATTGATTTATTTAATGCCAATATTAATAAAGTTCAAAAAGAAATAGAAGAAATTATAGGAATTAAATCAAAATTAAATTTAAAATGTTCTGCTAAAACAGGATTTGGTATTTTAGAAATAATAGAACAACTAGTAAAACAAATTCCATATCCTTCAGGAAAATCTTCTTTACCTTTACAAGCATTAATTATAGATTCTTGGTTTAATAATTATTTAGGAGTAGTATCATTAATACGAATTAAAAATGGAAAAATTAGTAAAGGAAATAAAATAATAGTTATGAATACAAAAAAGAAATATTTTGTAGAACAACTAGGTATTTTTACTCCTAAGCAAGTAGAACTAACAGAACTAAATTGTGGAGAAGTTGGTTGGATAATTTTTGGTGTAAAAAATATAAGCGAATTACCAATAGGTAGTACTATAACATTAAACTCTAATCCATCTAATAATATATTATCTGGATTTAAAAAAATTAAACCACAAGTATATGCTGGTTTATTTCCTACTGCTTTAAATAATTATAATATATTTAGTACTGCATTAAAAAAATTAAGTTTAAATGATGCTTCATTATTTTTTGAACCAGAAAATTCTAATATATTAGGTTTTGGATATAGATGTGGTTTTTTAGGTTTATTACATATGGAAATTATACAACAAAGATTAGAACGTGAATATAATATTAATATTATTACTACTGTACCTACAGTAAAATATCAAATAGAAACAGTAGATAATAAAATTATTTATGCAGATAATCCATCTAAATTTCCAAATATAAATCAAATTAAAGAATTAAGAGAACCAATAGCTAAATGTAATATTTTATCTCCTATAAAATATATTGGTAATATAATGAAATTATGTTCAGAAAAAAATGGAATACAAATTGATATGATTTATCATACTAATCAAGTATTATTAATATATGAAATACCTATGTTAGAAGTTATAATTAATTTTTTTGATCATTTAAAATCAATATCTAGTGGTTATGCATCATTAAATTATCATTTTATTAAATTTAAAAAATCTAATTTAGTATCTGTAGATATATTAATTAATCAAAAAAAAGTTGATGCATTAACTACTATTACTTATAAAAATAAAATTTATTATTATTGTAATTTATTGGTAGAAAATATAAAAAAACTTATTCCTAGACAACAATTTGATATTAAAATACAAGCCGCTATAGGAAAAAATATTATTACTAGCGCTGTTATTAAACAACTTAGAAAAAATGTTATAGCAAAATGTTATGGAGGAGATATTAGTCGTAAAAAAAAATTAATTCAAAAACAAAAAGAAGGTAAAAAAAAAATGAAAGTTATTGGTAATGTTTTATTACCATCAACTGTATTTTTAGCTGTATTAAAAATAACAAGATAAATTATTTATTACTATTACTAAGGATAATATGAACAATAATATATTTCAATTAATACTAATATTTAGTATGTTAATAACTGGTTTTATATGGTTTTTTTATAAAATAAAAATTTTATATAATTTTTTTATGAAAAAATATAATAAAAATCTAAATTCTTATAATCTTAATAAACAAAAGGAGTATTGGATAAAAGAAATAGGATCTTTTTTTCCTGTTATATTATTAGTTTTTTTAATTCGTTCTTTTTTATATGAACCATTTTATATACCATCATCATCAATGATGCCAACTTTACTTGCAGGAGATTTTGTTTTAGTAAATAAATTTTTTTATGGAATAAAAAATCCATTTAATGGTAATTTTATTATAAAAAATAAAAATCCTAAAAGAGGAGATATTATTGTTTTTAACTATCCTAAAAATCCTAAAGTAAATTATATTAAAAGAATTATAGGATTACCAGGAGATAAAATTATATATAATGCAAAAATTAAACAAATTTTTTTATTTCCTAAAGATAAAAATAATATTAACGTAAAAAATAATTTTATTATTCAATATAGTAATTTAAAAAAAAGTAATTATTTTCAAGTATTTAATATAAATCAAAAAAATTTAAATAAAAAAAATCATAATAAAAATATTTATGAAAGTTTAAAATTAAGATTATTTGAATATACAGAAAAAATTAATAATTTATCACATATAATTTTAGTCTCTCCTGAAATAACTAAAGAATCTTTGAAAATATATCATCAAAAAAATCAAGATAATTATACATGGATAGTACCTTTAGATAGTTATTTTGTTATGGGAGATAATCGTGATAATAGTTATGATAGTCGTTATTGGGGATTTGTACATACAAAATATTTATTAGGTAAAGCTGTTTGGATTTGGATGAGTTTAGATAAAAAAGAAAGTAAATGGCCAACTGAACTACATTTTTCTAGAGTAAAAGAAATTAAATAATATTAATTTTTATATAAAAATTAAGAATATAATTATGTGAATTTTATTATGATGAATAAATTACAACAAAAGTTAGGTTATATTTTTAACCATCAAAATTTATTATATCAAGCTTTAACTCATCGAAGTGCAAGTAGTAAACACAATGAAAGATTAGAATTTTTAGGTGATTCTATACTTAGTTATATTATTGCTAAAGAATTATATAATAAATTTCCTAGTGTAAATGAAGGTAATATGAGTCGTATGAGAGCTACTTTAGTTAGAGGTAATACATTAGCTAGTATTGCTAGAGAATTTACATTAGGTGAATATTTATTATTAGGACCAGGAGAACTAAAAAACGGAGGATATAATAGGGAATCTATTTTAGCAGATACTATGGAAGCTTTAATTGGTAGCATTTGTATAGATAGTAATATTAAAATTGTAGAAAAAATTATATTAAAATGGTATAAATTAAGATTAAAAAAAATAATTCCAGGAAATAATCAAAAAGATCCTAAAACAAGATTACAAGAGTATTTACAAAGATCACATTTACCATTACCATATTATTTTATATTACAAATTAATGGTGAAGTTCATAATCAAAAATTTACTATTCAGTGTAAAATTAATGGTATATCAGAAATAATAACAGGAATAGGTTCTAGTCGTCGTAAAGCAGAACAATCAGCAGCAGAACAAGCATTAGTAAAACTAGGAATTTAATTTATAAAATAGGTGTTAATTTAAAATTGAATAAAACAATATCTTTTTATTTTGGTAGAGTTTTACTATTAGGTAGAACTAATGTAGGAAAATCTACTTTATTAAATAAATTAATGGGAAAAAACATTTCTATTACATCTCATAAAATAAATACTACTTATTTTAATATTACTGGAATATATAATTATAATAATTATCAAATTGAATATATTGATACTCCTGGTTTTATAAATAAAAATAATATTATTCATAATTTATTTATAAATAAAAAATTTGATATAATTTTATTAGTTTTAGATAGAAATAAATGGAATAATATAGAAGAAAAAATAATAAAAATTATTAAAAATATTTCTATTCCAATCATAATTATAATTAATAAAATAGATAAAATTTTTAATAAAACAGTATTATTACCACATATTAATTTTATTAAAAATAAAATATCTTTTATTGATTTAATTATGATTTCAGCAAAAAATACATTATATATCAGTAATATACATAATATTATATATAAAATATTACCTAAAAAAAATCATTTTTTTCCAAAAAAATATATTACAAATCAATCTAAAGAATTAATTATTTCTGAAATAATAAGAAAATATATTTTAAAATATATTCATAATGAACTTCCTTATGTAGTAAAAATAAAAGTAAAACCATTTATTATAAATTCAGAAGTTTTAATAAATAATTTAATTATATTACTTTATGTTAAAAGATTAAGTCAAAAAAAAATATTAATAGGTAAAAATGCTAAAATTATAAATTTTATAATAAGTAAATCTCAAAATGAGATAGAGAATTTTTTAAATAAAAAAATTACTTTAAAAGTATGGATTAAATTAAAATAATTTTTTATATTTATTTTATTAATTAATAATAAATTTTATTTAATATGAAAATTATTGGAATAGGAATTGATATTGTAGAAATTAAAAGGATTAAAAAGATTTTTTATAAATTCAAAAATCGTTTTGCACATAAAATTCTTTCTATAAATGAATGGAATTATTATATTAAAAATAATAATAAACATAATATTTATTATTTAGCTAAAAGATTTGCAATTAAAGAATCTGCTGTAAAAGCTTTACATACTGGATTTACTAATGGAATATTTTTTAATCAATTTGAATTATATAGTAATAAAAATGGTAAACCAAAATTAAAATTTTTTAATCAAGCATTAAATATTGTAAATAAAATGCAATATAAAAATATTCATATTTCATTATCTGATGAAAAAAAATATGTTTGTGCAATTGTTATAATTGAAGGATAATTTAATTAAATTTTTTATTTTTTATAAAATTATATGCTGCTTGTATATTTTGTGTTTTTATTTTAGCTTTTTCTAATGTTTCTGGAGAATATCCTTTTGATATTAATTTATCTGGATGATATTTACTCATTAATTTTCTATAAGCTCTTTTAATTTTTAACATACTATCATTTTTATTTACTCCTAATATTTTATATGCTTTATCAATATTTAATCGATTATAATCATCATCTTGTTTATAATTATTATTATAATTATTATTATAATTATTATTATAATTATTATTATTATAATCTTGATTATAATCATTATTATGATAATAATTAAAATTATCAAAAAAATTATAATAATAATTATAATTTTGATTATGTTTATAATATTTAAAAAAATCTTTGAAAAAAAAGTCTTTTACTGAATTATTTAAAATTAATGTATTTATAAAATATTTTATTTTTTCTTCAGATATGTTTAATTCATTAAATATTGTATATAATATTTTTTTTGTTTTATTATTTAAATAATCATTGATAAATGCTATCTTTATTTGAGCTTCTATAAATTGATCTAATAAATCATTATTATTATTATTATTAAATAATATTTCATATAAGTTATTTAATTTATGAATTAATGGATAATCATTTTTTTTACCTTTATTAAATGCATTTTGTGCAAATAAGATATCTTTTTTATTTAAATCCATTTTTTTCATTAAACTTGAAGTTATTTGAATATCTTTCATACTAATAAATCCCTTAGATTTACTAATATATCCCATAACTTCAAAAATAGTTTGGCGGTATAATTTTATTAATTTTTCATCATTAAAATATTGATTATTATAAATTTCATTTATTCTATCTATTATAGAACCTATAATAATAGCAAATATTATACTGGAAATACTATTTCCAAACATAATACTAATGAAAAAACCAATTAATCTACCCCAATAAGACATATATTCCTCAATAAATATATGAAAAATTAAAATTTTATTTAATAATATAAATATATTTTAATAAATATTACTATTTATAATTCATTTTATATTATATTATATAATAAATATTTGAAATATTATTATTTAATTAAATATTTATTTATAGTAAAAAATAAAATTTTTTAATTAAAATTTTATTAAAAATGGGAAAAAGATGCGAATTAAAAAATTAGTATTTATTATAACTTTATTTTCTTTTTTATATTATAGTAATGTTTATGCTTCATTTAAAAATATTGATCAAGTAGGAATTATTATTAATAATGATATGATTACAAAAAAAGATATTTTTAATTTAATGAATTTATTTGATAATCAAAAAAATAAATATTTACTTAATGATTTTAATATCATAAATCAAGAATTTATTAAAAATTTATTTCTTAATAATATTTTTTTGCAAATAAGTAAAAATTACAATATTTATATACCAGATAATAATATTAATAACATTATTCAAAATACAATAAAAAATTTTAATGTTAATATGAATATTTTTAATAAGGAACTTATAAATAATAAAATAAGTTATGAAGAATATTATAACTTTATAAAAAGAGAATTAATTATTAATTTAATTAAATTTGAAGAAATAAAAAATAAAATAATTATTTTTGATGAAGAAATAGATTCTTTAAAAAATTTATTCTCTATAGAGAATAAAAATACAATAAAATATGATATTACTATATTTTATATACCAATAAATAAAAATTTATTAAAAAATGATTTTAATAAAAAATTATTTTTAACTAAAATACTTATTAATAAATTAAAAAATATTAATTTTTTGTCATGTAATAAAAAAAATGTAGATTTTTATAATAAAAATAATATTCAAAAACAAGATTTAGGTTGGAAATCAAAAGATCTTTTACCAGATAAATTTATTAATTATTTAAATTCAGTAAAAGTAAAAGATATAATAGGTCCTATATATTTAGATTCAGGATTTTATTTATTAAGAATTAATGATTTAAAAATTAAAAATAATTTACAAAAAAAATTTTTAATAAAATATATTTTTATCAAAAAAAATAATTTAACTAAAAAATTTTTAATTAATAAAATAAAAAATATTCGTGATCTTATTATTAATAATCAAATAAAATTTGAACAAGCAATTAATTTATTTTCTAAAGAAAATAAATTAATACAATCTAAATCTAATAATAAATTAATTTCTTTAGAATATTTTTCTTTTAATATACAAAATATTATTAATAAATTAAAAATAAATGAAATTAGTCCTATTATTGAACAACCTGATGGTTTTTATTTAATAAAATTAATAAAAATAAAAGATTTTTCAAAAAAAAATCATTTTTTTAAAAAAAAAGCAAAAGAAATAATTATGGAAGAAAGATTTGTTTTAGAATTAAATCATTGGTTTTTTACATATTTAAATGGAGTATATATAAATAATATGTTAAATAATAATAAAAAATATTAATTAATAGTTAAATTATTAATTAATATTTTATTATTTAAAAAATATTATAGAAAATATAAAATGAAATTTTTTCTTAAAAAAGGATATGGACAACATTTATTAAAGGATAAATATATTATTAATAAAATTATTTCTATTATTAATCCTAAACATCATAATATAATGGTAGAAATAGGATCAGGATTAGGTGCATTAACTATTCCTATGATAAAATATAATAATTGTATTTCTATTATTGAAATAGATAAAAATTTTGTACATTATTTAATGTATAATAAACAAATAATAGAATCTAAAATTAAAATTTATTTAGATGATGCTTTAAAATTTAATTATAATCTTTTAATAAAAAAACATAAAAAAAAATTACGTATTTTTGGTAGTTTACCTTATAATATTGCTACTACATTAATCTTTCATTTATTTAACAATTATATAGATAATATAAAAGACATGAATTTTATAATGCAAAAAGAAGTAGTAAATACTTTGACTGCTAATACTGGTGAAAAAAATTATGGATGTTTAAGTATTATGGCACAATTTTATTGTAGGATAAAGTCTTTAATAGAAATACATCCAAAATCTTTTTATCCTATTCCTAAAGTATTTTCTAATATGGTATATATAAAACCATATAAAAAAAATCCTTATAAATTAAATAATATTTATTTATTAAAAAAAATAGTACAAAAAGCTTTTAGTATGAGAAGAAAAATATTACGTAATAGTTTAAAAGATATATTTTCTGTAGACGAATTAAATCTATTTGGTATAGATTATAAAATTCGTGCTGAAAATGTTTCAATATCAGAATATTGTCAATTAGCTCAATATTTAGAATTAAATAACTATTCCTTATAAAGGATATAAACTATGAAATCATTATCTCAAGTTTATATAAAAGTAAATAGTATTTATATAGAATCACAATCTATTCCTAAATCTAATCGTTATGTTTTTGCGTATACGATAACTATTAATAATTTAGGAAAAAAATTATTACAATTAATAAGTCGTTATTGGATAATAACAAATGGTAATGGTAAAAAAATTCAAATACATGGTGAAGGAGTTATCGGTAAAAAACCTTATATAAAACCTGGAAATGATTTTAAATATACTAGTGGGGCTATTTTAGAAACACCTATTGGTACTATGCAAGGACATTATATTATGATAGATGAAAATAGTAATATTTTTCATGTAGATATTCCTGTATTTCGTTTAGCAATTAAAACTTATATTCATTAATTTTTTTTAAATACAAGAACTTATATGACTACTTATATTATTGGAGATATTCATGGTTATTATAATGAATTCTTATCTTTATTAAATAAAGTTAATTTTAATTATAAAAAAGATCAATTATGGTTAACTGGGGATATTATTGCTCGTGGTCCTGATTCTGATAAAATGTTATTTTATTTATATGATTTTCAAGAATCTATAAAATTAGTTTTAGGTAATCATGATTTATATTTAATAGCTTTACATTCAGGTATAACAAATACAGGTACTATATATGATAAAAAAATATTAGAATTATTAGCAGATAAAAAAATTTCTATTATTATTGATACTTGGTTAAAATATCAACCTTTAGTACAAATAGATAGAGAAAAAAAAATTATAATGACACATGCAGGTATTACTCCACAATGGAATAATATTAATATGATTAAATCTTTTTCAAATGAAGTAGAAAATATTTTAATAAGTAAAAATAATAAAATTTTTTTTTCTTATATGTCTAATAAAAAATATCAATCTAATGATTGGAATCATAATAAACTTACAGGATTTAAACGTTTTAATTTTATTATAAATTCATTAACAAAAATGAGATATTGTTATCCAGATGGAACATTAGAAATGACAATAAAAGAAGAACCTGAAAATGTATCTAAATTATTAAAACCATGGTTTTTAATATCAAATGATATATATAAAAAATATACAATACTATTTGGACATTGGTCGTCTTTAAATGGTAGATATACACCTTCTCATATAATGGGATTAGATACAGGTTGTTGTTGGGGAAATAAATTAACAATGTTATCTTGGGAAGATAAAAAATTATATACAGAAAATTGTAAAATTTAATATAAATTTATGTTTAAATTATTACCTATTAGTAAATATATTTTACATAAATTTAAAAATAAATTTATAAATCGTAATGTAATTTTTTCTGGTAATATTCGAGATTCTATACCAATTTATTTAAATACTTATATTAGTTTTGTCAATACTCATCAATATGATTATTATATATGGTTAAAAAAATTTTTAAAAAATAAAGTACATTATGATTTAGTTGATAATTTATTAATAAATAAATTTAATACACTTTTATTTTTTTGGTCAAAAAATAAAAGTGAATCAATTTTTTTATTAGAAAATATATTATCTATTTTATCAATAAATAGTGATATTTATATAATAGGAGAAAATAATAGTGGAATAAATCAAATAAAAAACATAGAAAAATTTAATAATATTAATTTTAATAAAATTATTAATGCAAGAAAATGTAGTATTTATTATGGTTTCTTAAAAAAAAAAATATTTTTTAATAAAAATCTTTATTGGATAAATTATTTTTATAAAAATTATATTATTAGTAGCTTACCTGGTGTATTTAGTTCTAATAAATTAGATTATGGTAGTAAATTATTGATTTCTACTATTAAACCTAATAATATAAAAGGAAAAATATTAGAAATTGGTTGTGGTTCTGGTATTATTTCTACAATAATAGGAGGAACTACAAATAAAAATTATTTATTATTTTTAATAGATATTAATTCTAATGCTATTACTTCAAGTAAAAAAACAATTTTTATAAATAATATTAAAAAT
The DNA here is from genome assembly GCF_012562765.1 of Enterobacteriaceae endosymbiont of Plateumaris pusilla. Classification (GTDB taxonomy): domain Bacteria; phylum Pseudomonadota; class Gammaproteobacteria; order Enterobacterales; family Enterobacteriaceae. The sequence goes on along the minus strand of NZ_CP046226.1, from coordinate 181,976 downwards.
ACATATGTATTTCCTAGTAATATATATTCTAATATTAATAAAAAATTTGATTTAATTATATCTAATCCACCTTTTCATATAGGATTACATTATTCTTTAGATGTAATATATAAAATTATTTATAATGCAAGAAATTATTTAAAATATGGTGGAGAACTTCGTTTTGTTGCAAATAATTTTTTACCATATTTAAAATTATTTAAAAAAATTTTTAAAATTAATATTTTATGTAAAAATAAAAGTTTTACTGTATATAGTATTAAAAATATTTAATTAATTTAATATAAAAATTAAGTTTAACTTAATAAGTTTAAATTATATTTAAACTTATTTTTTTGATAAAATAATAATTTAAAATGATTATTTTTTATAATCAATCATATGATTAATATTCATACCCATTTTTAATGCTACAGATGATACAACATATATGGAAGATATAGTTCCAAAAATTACCCCTATAAACATAATTAAAGAAAAATTATTTAATATAATTCCTCCAAAAATATATAAAATAAATATCATAGTTAATACTGTTAATGAAGTAATAATACTTCTTTTAAGAGTTTGATTAATTGATAAATTAATAATATAATAAATATTACTTTTTCTTAATTTATGACAATTCTCACGTATTCTATCTGAAATAACAATACTATCATTAAGTGAATAACAAATTATAGACATAAGTGAAGAAATAATAGAAAGATCTATTTCAATATAAAAAATTGAAATTATACCCATAGTAATAATTAAATCATGTAGTAATGACATTACTGTACTACATGCTAAATACCATTCAAAACGTAAGCCTACATAAGTCCATATACCTATTAATGCAATCATTATAGTAGCGATACCAGATAAAATTAAATTTTTACCTATATTAGGACCTATATATTCAGTTTTTTTTATTATAAATTTTTGTTTATATAAATTTTGTATTAAATTTATTAAATTTGGATCAATTATTTGATTATTTTTTACAATATATTTATTTTTTGATAATTTAATAGTTAAATTATGGTTATTATTTATTAAATTAATTTCAATTTTTGAAGAATATAATTTTTGAATTAATAATCTAGTATTATTTAATTTATTAATTGGTTTTTTAAAATATAATTCTATTATTGTACCACCTGTAAAATCTATTCCCCAATTTAAACCTCTATATGATATAATAATTATAGAAGATATAATTAAAATTATTGAAATAACTAAAGCATAGTTATTCCATTTCATAAAATCATAATATTTTATTGTGTTTTGTTTAATTTTTGTTATTTTTTTAAAAAAAAAATACATATTATTTAATATTCTCCATAATAATAAAATTATTAATTCATTAAATAGGTAATTTTTTTATTTTTTTACCACCATAAATAATATTTACTATTGCTCTAGTAATAATTATAGAAGTAAACATAGATGTTAAAATACCAATAAAAGTAGTAACAGCAAATCCTTGTATTTCTCTAGAACCTAAACTATATAAAAAACTAGAAATAATTAAATTTGTTATATTAGCATCAAAAATACTAGAAAATGCTCCTTTATAACCATAATCTATGGCTTTTTGAATAGATATGTCATTATCTAGTTCTTCTTTTATTCTTTCATTAATTAAAACATTTGCATCTATGGCAATAGCTAATGTTAAAACTATTCCTGCAATACCTGACATTGTTAATGTAGCATTAGGTAAAAGAGAAAGTAAACTTATAATAAAAATTAAATTAATAAATAAAGCAATAACTGCAATTATACCAAATATATTATAATAAAATATCATAAATATAATACATATTGAAATACCTATAATACAAGCTTTCATTCCTTTTTTAATATTTTCTTTACCAACTGAAGGACCAATATTTTGTTCTTCTATTATTTGTATAGGTGCACTTAATGAACCAGATCTTAATAAAATTGATAAATTTTTTGCTTCTTTTATATTTTTTAATCCAGTTATTACAAAACTATTATTTAATTTTGATTTTATAGTAGCTATATTTATTATTTCTTCTTTTTTATTTTGTATAAAATTTCCTTTTTTATCTTTTTTATCACTATTTATATAATTTACTAATACTGTAGCAATGTTATCTCCAATATGTTTTTCAGAAAATTTAGATAAAATATTTCCACCTTTATCATCTAAAAAAATATTTACTTGAGGTTGATTATATTCACTTCTACTAATATTTGAATGAATAATATTAGATCCATCTATTATTATTTTTTTATTTAAAAAAAGAGGAATTTTATTTTTCCATAAATAATAAGAAAAATTATTATTTTGAATATTATTTATATTATTATCAACTAAATGAAATTCTAATGTTGCTGTACTACCTAATATTTCTTTTGCTTCTGAAAGATTTTGTATTCCAGGAAGTTCTATAATAATATTATCTATTCCTTTTTTTTGTACTATAGAATCAGAAATACCTATTTGATTAACTCGTTTACGTAATACATCTATATTGTTTTCTATAATGGCTTTTTTTAATTCTAAAAACCATTTGTTTTTCATAGACACTAATAAACCATTATTAATTATAATATAATTAACAAAATTATTATTTTTATTTTTTAAATAATTAAATACTTTATTTCTTATTACATTATTACTAAAAATAATTTTATAATTAAAATTATTTAATCTTTTTAATTGAAATGAAATATTCTTATTATTTAATATTAATTTTAAATCTGTAATGTTTTGTTCTCTTAATTTTTGAAAAATATAATCATTATTAATTCTTAATAAAAAATATATTCCACCTTTTAAATCTAATCCTAATTTAATTGGTTTAGCTTTTAAAAAAGATAACCATTTTGGAATAGTTGAAATTAATTTTATTATTACACTATATTTATTATTAGAATTTTCTTTAATTATTTTATATGCTTGTAATTGGTTTTCTATATTAAAAAAAATAATATTAATATTATTTTTTTTAATTAAATATTTTTTATAACTAATTCTATTAACATTTAATTTATTTTTAATATTTTCTAAAATTTTTATTTTTGACAAATTTTTATTAGAAATATTAATTTGTATAATAGGAATATCTGTATATATATTTGGTAATGAATATATAATTCCAATTATAATAAATAAAACTATCAGAATATATTGCCACCAATAATACTTATTTAACACAATAAAATTCCTATTAATAATAAATTATGAAAAAAATTTTTTTACAGTACCTTTTGGTATAATTGAAACAACAAAATCTCTTTTAATAAGAATTTGATTATTATTATTTACTAAAACAGTAATATATCCATAATCTGAAATTTTAATAATTTTACCAATAATACCACCTGTTGTTAATATTTCATCTCCATTAGTAAGAGAATCTATTAATTTTTTTTGTTCTTTATTTTTTTTATTTTGAGGTTTAATTATTAATAAATAACATATTATACCAAAAATTAAAATCATAATAAATAAAGAAATAATATTTTCTTTAGAATGTATGTCATTTTGTGTAGCTGCTTCTATATTAGAAATGAAAAAATTCATTTATTTTATTCCTTAATAATTAAAATTATAATTATTTTTATATTTAAAAATAATTAATTGAATGATAACTAAATATTGTATAAAATAACACAAAAAATTATATTTGATCAAACAAAATTTTAGGAAATTATTATGATTTTAGTTACAAAAAAAGCTCCTGATTTTAATGCTTCAGCTGTTTTAAATGATGGTTCAATAATTGATAATTTTAATTTTAAAGAATATTCTAAGAATAAAATTACTGTTATATTTTTTTGGCCTTTAGATTTTACATTTGTTTGTCCTTCAGAAATAATATCATTTAATAATCATTATAATGATTTTAATAAAAGAAATGTAAAAATATTAGGTATTTCATGTGATTCACAATTTACTCATAATGCATGGCGTAATACTCCAATTCAAAAAGGTGGAATTGGAAAAATAAAATTTACAATAGTATCTGATCTTAAAAAAGAAATTCAACAAAAATATGGTATTGAACATCCTGAATTAGGAATTGCATTAAGAGCTTCATTTTTAATAGATAAAAATGGTATTATAAGACATCAATTAGTAAATGATTTACCATTTGGTAGAAATATTAATGAAATGATAAGAATGATTGATGCTTTAAAACATTATGAAAAATATGGAGAAGTTTGTCCTGCTCAATGGGAAAAAGGTAAAAAAAGTATAATACCTACATCAAAAGGTATTTCAGATTATTTAACTAATAATATACAACAACTATATTAATCTTTTAAAAAAACGTCTGAACATTGTGCACGATATCTTAATAAATGATCTAATAATGTTATTGCTACCATTGCTTCTCCTATAGGAACAGCTCTTATACCAACACAGGGATCATGTCTTCCTTGTGTTGTACATTGAACTTCATTATTATTAATGTCTATTGTTTTCCCTAAAATAGAAATACTAGAAGTAGGTTTCATAGCAAAATTAATAATAATATTTTGTCCTGTACTAATACCTCCTAAAATTCCACCAGAATGATTACTTTGAAATCCATTAGCTCTAATTTCATCACGATAATGACTACCTAATGTAGTTATAGATTTAAATCCATCACCTATTTCTACACCTTTAACAGCATTTATACTCATTAAAGAATGAGCTAAATCTGCATCTAATTTATCAAAAACTGGTTCACCTAATCCTACAGGTACATTTTCTATAATAATAGTAATTTTAGCACCTATAGAATCACCTGTTTTTTTTAAATGATTTATCATATTTTTTAAATTTTGTATTTGATTAATATTAGGACAAAAAAAAGGATTATTATTTACTTCTGACCAATTTTCAAAATCACAAACAATATTTCCCATTTGTGATAAATAACCTCTAATTTTAGTATTAAATTTCATAAATAAATATTTTTTTGCAATAGCTCCAGCAGCAACACGCATAGTTGTTTCTCTAGCAGAAGAACGTCCTCCACCTCTATAATCTCGTATACCATATTTTTTTTTATATGTATAATCAGCATGTCCAGGACGAAAAATATTTTTAATATTATTATAATCTTGTGATCTCTGATCCATATTTTTAATCATAAGACCAACACTTGTTCCGGTAGTTAAACCATTAAATGTTCCAGACATAATTTTAATTATATCTAATTCTCTTCTTGGAGAAGTATATTTTGAATTTCCAGGTCTTCTTCTATCTAAATCTTTTTGTAAATCATTTTCTTTTAATGGAAAACCTGGTGGAACTCCATCTATAATACATCCTAAAGAGATTCCATGAGATTCTCCATATGTAGTAACACGAAATATTGTACCAATACTATTACCTGACATATATTTTACCTCTGAATTATTCTTATCTTTTCTATTATATTTCGATCTATTTTAAATATTCCTATACCACCATTTCTTATTTTTAACCATTGAAAATTTATAAAATGATATTTTTTTATAATATATTTCATTTTATTTCCTACTTCACAAATTAAAATACCATTTTTTTTAAGATAAAAAAAAGAATTTATTATAATTTTATTAATAAGATCTAATCCATTATCTTCAGATAATAATCCTATTTGTGGTTCATATGAATATTCTTTAGGTAAAAAATTTAATTCATTTTTATCAACATAAGGAGGATTAGCTATTATTAAATCATAAGAATAAGAAGTATGTAATTTTTCAAATAAATTACTATGAATAGGAGTAATACGATTTTCTAAATTATGTAATTTAATATTAAATTCAGTAATATTAATAGCATCTAAAGAAATATCTATAGCATCTATATAAGATTTAGGAAATAAATATGCACAAGCAATAGCAATACATCCACTTCCAGTACATAAATCTAATATATTTTTAGGAGTAAAATTTAATTTTAATCCATTAAATTGAAATTTATTATTAATTAATTCAGATATTGGTGATCTAGGTATTAATACTCTTCTATCAATATATAACTCATGACCACAAAACCAAGTTTTATTTGTTAAATATACTATAGGAATTCTATCTTTTATTCTTTTTGATACTAATTTAAATATTAATTTACGTTCTTGTAAAGTTAATTTTGCATCCCATACATTATTTAATATATATGGTGGTAATCCTAATATAGGTAATATTAATTGAATAGATTCATCTAAAGGATTATTAGTACCATGTCCATACCATATATTAGATATACTAAAACAACTAGTTGACCAACGAATCATATCTTTTATAGATAAAAGTTCATTAATAATTTCTATTTTAAGAATTTTTTTTAAATTTATATGCATAAAAAATTAACTAAGAAAAAATATAAAATTATTAAAATTAAAAATTATATTTTTATTTAAAAAGATTTAAATAATATAATTATATTATTTTATTGGCTCCCCTGACTGGATTCGAACCAGTGACATACGGATTAACAGTCCGCCGTTCTACCAACTGAACTACAGAGGAATATCATAATTAAAATAATTTTATTATTAAAAATATGTTTTTGTCAAGAAAATTATAAAAAATATTTAAGTTTTATATAATTTAAATAAATATTAATAGATAATTTTATGTTAAAATAAATTAATATATGAAGAATTATTTTACCGAAGTGGCGAAATAGGTAAACGCAGTTGATTCAAAATCAACTATCATTTATGATATATCGGTTCAAATCCGATCTTCGGTAATGAATTATTAAGGAATTTTTATGTTATTACATAATAGAGAATCTAATTCTAAATTAAGAAAAATTATATTTAAAAATAATGAAGAAAGAAAAATTATATCTTTTTATAAATATTTTTTTATTAATGATCCATTAGAATTTCGTAATAATATTTATATTTTATTTAATACTATAAATATTTTTGGAAGAATATATATTTCTTATGAAGGAATAAATGCACAAATTAGTATACCTAATTATTTTTATGAAATAATGAAATTTTTTTTATATAAATTACATCCACAATTAAAAAATTTATACATAAATTCGGCAATAGAAAATAAAAAAAATGCATTTTGGGTTTTAAGAGTTATAAATAAAAAAAATATCATAAATGATGGTATAAAAAATTTTAATTTCTTACAATTTATAATTGTAGGTAAATATTTAAATGCTTATCAAGTAAATAAAATGATAGATTGTAATAATACTGTTATTATAGATATAAGAAATTATTATGAATATAAAATAGGTCATTTTAATAATGCTATTATATTTAGACCAGCAAATAATTTTAGAGAACAAATGTCAACATTATTATATAATTTACAACAATATAAAAATAAAAATATTATTTTATATTGTACAGGTGGTATTCGTTGTGAAAAAGCTACTTCTTGGTTAATATATAATAATTTTAAAAATATTTTTCATATTAAAGGCGGAATTATAGGTTATATTAATGATGCTAAAAAAAATAATTTACCTATAAAATTTAAAGGAAAAAATTTTGTTTTTGATAATAGAATGAGTGAATTAGTAACTAAAGATATTATTTCACATTGTTATCAATGTAATAATTATTATGATATTTATACAAATTGTAAAAATAATTTTTGTCATTTATTATTTATTCAATGTTCTTCGTGTAAGGATAAATATCATAATTGTTGTAGTGAAAAATGTATAAATATTTATTTTAAATATAAGATTAATTCTCGTTAAAATATTTTTATGAATTTTTTAATTTTTGAAAGTAAGATTCATATTCTTTATTAATATTGTCTCCTATATCATTTTGCCATTCACCTTTTTTAATTATTTGATCATTTGGATATAATGTATTATCATTAATTATATTTTTAGGTAATAATTTTTTTGCTGCTAAATTTGGTGTTGAATATCCTGTTATTTCTGCTACTTGAGCTGATATTCTAGCTTTTAATAAAAAATTAATTAATTTTAAAGCTCCTTCTACATTTTTTGCGTTAGAAGGAATAGCAAAACTATCCATCCAAAAAATACCACCTTCTTTAGGCCAAATAATTTTTAAAGGGATGCCTAATTTTTTTAATGCATATGCAGATCCATTCCATATCATACCTAACTTAGCTTCTCCTTCTATAAAAGGAATTCCAGGATTATCTGAATTAAATGTAATAATATTAGGTATTAATTTTTGTAATTCTTGAAATGCTTCTTTAATATGATTTAAATTAGTTTCATTTCCTGAATAACCTAATTTCATTAATGCAACTTGAAAAACTTCTCTAGCATCATCAATTAAAGAAATTGAATTTTTATATTTAGGATTCCATAAATCAGCCCAACTATTTATATTATTTGAATTTATGTTATTACTATTTATAGCTATAGTTGTAAATCCCCATATATATGGAATTGAATAATCATTATTAGGATCAAAAGATTTATTTAAAAATTTAGGATCTAAATTAATAAAATTTGTTAATTTATTTTTATTTATTTTTAATAACATTCCTTCATTTTTCATTTTAGCTATAAAATATGTAGAAGGAACAATAAGATCATAAGAATCTTTTTTATAAGTTTTTAATTTTGCATACATACTTTCATTTGATTCATATGTTGAATAAATTACTTTAATTCCAGTTTCTTTAGTAAATTCTTCTAATAAACCATCAGGAACATATTCTGTCCAATTATAAAAAAAGATTGTATTATTAGTATTAGCATATGAGTATATATTTTGTAAATTTAATATAAAAAAAACAAATATTAATTTTATTAAAAAAATCATATAAATATTCCTTATTAATAATAATTATTATTTAGTTTCATTGCTATAGCTTCTATTTCAATTTTTGAATTTAGTGGTAAACGAGATACTTCTACACAAGTTCTAGCTGGAAAATGAGCATTATTTTGAATAAAAAAATTTTTATATATATTATTGATGATATTAAAATCATCTAAATTTATTAAAAATATTGTAGTTTTTACTATATTTTTAATAGAAAAATTTGCTTTATCAATAATAGATTTTATATTTTTTAATACTTGCACAGTTTGTTTTTCTATATTATTACTATCAATTTTATTATTTATTGGATTAATAGGTATTTGACCTGAAGTAATAATAATGTTATTAAATACAATTCCTTGAACATAAGAACCTATAGGAATAGGTGCTTTTTTAGTATAAATGATATTTTTCATAAAAAAAATAAACTCTTAAATAAATTTATTATTATTTTAAATTAATATTTAATAAAATTTTTTTTAAAATATTATAAATGATATATTTATCATAATATATATTAAAAATATAAAATTTTATAAAATAATTAATTTGAATATAATTCAATATTTATTTTTTAATAACGTCGATAATATTATCGCTTTAATAATATGAAGTTTATTTTCTGATTGTTGAAAAATAATACTATTTTCAGATTCAAAAATTTCATCTGTAATTTCTAATCCATTAAATAAATTATATTTAGATATTATTGTTTGATTAAAAAGTTTTTTATAATGATAATATAAATGTAATGATGGTAAACAATGCATAATTTTTATATTTTTATTTTTAGTTTTTAATATAAGTTCCTTATTTACTTGATAATTATGTAAATCATTAATTCTTGATTCCCATAATTTTGAAGATTCTCCCATTGATAACCAAATATCAGTATAAATAAAATCAGCACCATTAACACCATCATCAATATTATCAGTTAAAATAATTTTATTATTATTTAATAATAAATTATTAAATAATTTATTATTAGGCCATAACTTTTTTGGTGATATTAAATTTAAATTAAATCCAATAATTAATGCTGCTTCTAAAAAAGTATTAGCAATATTATTATTTATATCTCCTATATATGATAATATAATTTCATCTAAAGATTTATTTATTAAATTTTCTTTTATTGTTAATAAATCTGATAATATTTGAATAGGATGAAATTCATTTGTTAAACCATTCCAGACAGGAATTCCTGCATATTGTGCTAAGATTTCTATATCTTTTTGATGTTTTCCTCGGAATAAAATTCCATCATATATTTGACCTAATATACGAGCTGTATCTTTAATTGATTCTTTATATCCTATATGACTATTATATTTGCTTAAATATGTTATTTTAGCTTCTTGTTCATAACATGCTATTTCAAAAGAACATCTCGTTCTAGTTGATTCTTTTTCAAAAATTAAGACAATATTTTTATTATATAATTTTTTAATTTCTTTATTTTTATTTTTATCATCTTTAATTTTTAAAGAAATATTAAGTAATTCATAAATATCTTTCTTAGAAAAATTTGATAATTTTAAAAAATGACGATTATAAAATTGATTCATAATAATAATTATCCATAAATATAATAATTAAATTTTTTAATATTATAATGTTAAAATTAATTTTTGTTTTTTAATTAATTCTATTTGTAAATTTTGACATTTTTTTAATTTTTTAATATTATTTTCAATAATATTTTTAGGTGCATGTTTAAAAAATTTTTTATTTTGAATATTTTTATTCAAATAATCTATTAATTGTTTATTATTTTTTAATTCTTTTTCAATTTTAATTAAAATATACTTTTTATTAATTAAATTATTATTTATAGGAACTGATAATTCTACATCATTTAATTTTTTTATAAATGATATTTTAGGAAATAATTCTTCCTGTGATATAAAAAAAATTTTATCAATATTTAAAAAATTTTTTAATAAAATATTATTTTTTTGTAAAAAAAATAATATTTCTTTATTTTTATTTTTTAAATACAGATTAATTTGTTTATTATTTTTTATATACATTTCAATTTTTATTTTACGAACAATAGTAATTATTTTAATAAAAATATTAAAAAATTTTGTAGCTTTATTATCTATTTCTATTTTATTAAATATTGGAAAGGATTGTACCATAATACTATTATTATATGTTTTTTTATTATTTTTAATTTTTTGCCATATAATTTCTGTTATAAAAGGAATAATAGGATGAGCAAGTTTTAATAATGATTCAAAAACATAATATAATGTATAATATGTTCCTAAATATTTAGTATAAATTTTATCTTTAAAAATAATTTTTGCATATTCTAAATACCAATCACAAAATTTATTCCATATAAAATTATATAAAATATTAGTAGCTTGATCAAAACGATATTTATTTAATGCATCTGAATATAATTTTATAACTAAATTATATTCACTAATAATCCATTTATCAGGTATAGATAATTTTTCTTTATTATTTATATATTCATATTTTATATTTTTTAATATAAAAATACTAGCATTCCAAATTTTATTACAAAAATTACGATAACCATCTAAGCGAGACATATCCCAATATATATCTCTGCCAGTAGAAGATAAAGCAGCTAATGTAAATCTTAAAGAATCTGCTCCATAACTTTTACTTCCATCTGGAAATTGTTTTTTTGTATAATCTTTAATTAATTTTATATATTTTATTTCTGTTACATTATTAAGTCTTTTTTTTATTAAATTAGAAAATGAAATACCATCAATAATATCAATGGGATCAATAACATTTCCTTTTGATTTTGACATTTTTTCTCCTTTTTCATCTCTAATTAATCCAGTCATTAAAATATTTTTAAATGGTATTTGCGACGTATTATTTTTATTTTTTACAAAATGCATTGTCATCATGATCATTCTAGATATCCAAAAAAATATAATATCAAAACCACTAACAATAACATTTGTTGGATGAAACATATAAAATTCTTGTGTATTATTAGGCCAATCTAAAGTAATAAAAGTCCATAAACTTGATGAAAACCAAGTATCTAAAACATTTTGATCTTGTATTATAAAAAAATTTTTATTTAAATTATATTTTTTACGTATTTCCTGTTCATTTTTTCCAATATAAATATTTTTATTAATATCATACCATATTGGTATTTTATGACCCCACCATAATTGACGAGATATACACCAATCTTGAATATTTTCCATCCAAGAATAGAACATATTTTCGTAATTTTTAGGGAAAAAAATAATCTTTTTTTTTTTAACTGCATTTATTGCTGGTTTAGCTAATTTTTTTATATTTAAATACCATTGACTAGTTAGTATAGGTTGAATAATAGTATTACTGCGAGAACTATATGGTATTAATATTAATTTTTGTTCATATTTTTCAAGAAAACCATTATTTTTAATCATATTAATGATAATTTTTCTTGCTTCTGTATAATATAAATTGTGAAATATATTAGGTATTTTATTAGGATATATTGTTGTTTTTTTACCATTAATATTATAAATTTGATATTTTTGTAAAATATTACCATAAGTATTAAATATATTAATTAAAGGTAAATTATTTCTTAAAGCTACTTGATAATCATCAAAATCATGTGCTGGACTGATTTTAACACATCCAGTACCTTTATTTATATCTGCATGATTATCTGTAATAATAGGTATTTTTCTATTAATTAATGGTACTATTGCAAATTTTCCTATTAAATTTGAATAACGTTTATCTAATGGATTAACAGCTATAGCTGTATCAGCTAATAATGTTTCTGGTCTAGTAGTAGAAATAATTAAATAATTTTTACCAGTTAATGTTGTCATGTTATTTTCTAATGAATAACGAATATACCAAATATGAGCATTAACTTTTTTATGTTCTACTTCTAAATCAGAAATCGCAGTATGGAGTTTTAAATCCCAGTGAGTTAATTTTTTTTTTTTATATATTAATCCTTCTTCATAAAGAGATATAAAAATATTTCGTACAGATTTAGAAAAATTTTTATCCATAGTGAATCTTTTACGATTCCAATCTGCAGATAATCCTAGTCTACGCATTTGACTAAATATTATTTCGCAATATTTTTTTTTCCATTTCCATGCTTCATTTAAAAAAATATTTTTATTATTTTTATGTTCGTTTTTATTTTTTTTTATAAATATTTTTTTTTCTATTATGCTTTGAATAGCTATTCCTGCATGATCTGTACCTACTTGACATAAAATATTTTTACCTAACATACGTTGATAACGTATTATTATATCAATTATAATACATTGTAATGCATGTCCCATATGTAAAGAACCAGTAATATTTGGAGGAGGAACCATAATAGAAAAATTTTTTTTAGATTTATCTATTACACATTTAAAATAATTATTATTTTCCCAATAAAAGTAAATTTTTTTTTCAAATTCTTTAGGGTTATATATTTTATCCATTATGAAATAATATCCTATATTTAAAATTATTTATAATTAATTATTATATGAATAATTCAATAAAAATTGACATAATAAATTAACAGGTCTACCAGAAGCAAAAGATTTATTATTTTTACTATAATTCCATGCTGTTCCTGCAATATCGATATGAGCCCATTTATATTTTTTAGTAAATTTTGATAAAAAACATGCTGCTGTAATAGCTCCTCCAGCGTTAGAATTTCCAGTATTTCTTATATCAGCAATATCTGATTGTAATTGATTATAATAATTTTTATCATTAATAGGTAATTCCCAAACTCGATCATCTACATCTAATGATGCTTTTATTATATTTTGTGATAATTTTATATTATTAGACATAAGTCCACTAATATTATTTCCTAAAGCAACTACACAAGCTCCTGTTAATGTAGCAATATCTATAACGATAGAAGGATTAAATTTATTTACATATGTTAATACATCACATAAAACTAATCTTCCTTCCGCATCCGTATTTATTATTTCTACTGTTTTTCCTGACATTGTTTTAATAATATCACCAGGACGAAATGAATTACTATCAGGCATATTTTCAGACCCTGCAATAATACCAATAACTTTAAGGGGTAATTTTAATTCAGATATAACATTCATTACTCCATATATACATGCTGCACCACACATATCATATTTCATTTCATCCATATTTAAACTAGGTTTTAAAGATATTCCTCCTGAATCAAAAGTTAAACCTTTTCCTATTAAAACTATAGGCTGACTATGATCAAATAAATTATCATATTTAATAATAGACATCATAGATTCATTTTTAGAACCATTACCCACAGCTAAATAAGCATTCATACCTAAATTTTTCATTTCTATTTCATTAATAATTTTTACTGAAATATTTTTTGAATACTTTTCAGCTAATTTATATGTTTCTAAAGATAAATATTTAGGATTACATATATTAGGAGGTAAATTTGCAAGATTCTTAGTTGTTATAATACCAATTTTAATTGCTGTAGCATGTGTAATTGCTTTTTTATAAACTTCAATATTATTATCATTTATGTTAAATTTAATAAGAGATAATTTATGTTTTTTTATTTTTTTAAATTTATTAAAAATATAAAGTTTATCTTCAATAATATTTATTGTATCTCTTATATTCCAATATAAATCAACATTTTTAATTATTAAATCTGTTAAACACCAGAGAACATCTTTTATTTCAATTTTTTTTAATTTATTAATTATTTTTTTAATAATTATTTTATTATTTTCTCTATTAAATTTTTCTTTAATACCGCAACCAATAATTAATACTTTTTTTATTAAAATGTTAGGTACTTCATATAACATCAATATTTGATTAATTTTTCCTTTAAAATTATTTTTTTTTAAAATATTTAATATATAATTATTAGATATTTTATTAATAATATCAGCAATATAAGAAAGTTGATATTTCTCAAATATTCCAATTACTATACATTCTGATTTATATTTTTTTGTAAAATTTATTTTTTCCATTAGATATTTCATTTCTATCCTCTAAATGTATTACAGAAAGAAATTAACTTATATTATACATGTAATATAAGTTGGTTAAAACATTTGTTTAAATATTATTTTTAAAATTATTTTTAAATAATATGAATATTTTTTCAAATATTTTTATATTATAAATTAAAATTAATACTTATATAATATAAAATTAAAAAAATTTTTACATTTAGACCTTGATGCTTTAATATGAGTCCCCATTTTCTTTTCATCAAGGACTATCATTTTCAAAAATGTGAATATTTTAAAATATTTTATTTATTAAATTATTTAGATAATTTAATGAAAATTTAAGTTGAGGACCTTTTAGATGAGTAAAATAATTGGTATTGATTTAGGTACAACTAATTCTTGTGTTGCAATAATAGATGGTAATAAAGCTCGTGTATTAGAAAATGCAGAAGGTGATAGAACTACACCATCTGTTATTGCTTATACTAAAGATGGTGAAATTCTAGTAGGTCAACCAGCTAAACGTCAAGCTATTACGAATCCGCAAAATACTCTTTTTGCAATTAAAAGACTTATTGGACGTCGTTTTCAAGATGAAGAAGTACAACGTGATATAAAAATTATGCCTTATAAAATTGTTGAATCAAATAACGGTGATGCATGGTTATATGTTAAAGGAAAAAAAATAGCACCACCACAAATTTCTGCTGAAGTATTAAAAAAAATGAAAAAAACAGCAGAAGATTTCTTAGGAACTAAAGTCAGTGAAGCTGTAATTACAGTTCCTGCTTATTTTAATGATGCTCAAAGACAAGCTACAAAAGATGCAGGACGTATAGCTGGATTAGAAGTAAAACGTATTATAAATGAACCAACTGCAGCAGCCTTAGCTTATGGATTAGATAAAGGAAAAGGAAATCAAACTATAGCTGTATATGATTTAGGAGGTGGAACATTTGATATCTCTATTATTGAAATAGATGAAGTTGATGGTGAAAAAACTTTTGAAGTATTATCAACAAATGGTGATACTCATTTAGGTGGTGAAGATTTTGATAGTCGTTTAATTAATTATTTAGTATCAGAATTTAAAAAAGATCAAAGAATTGATTTGACTAATGATCCATTAGCAATGCAACGTTTAAAAGAAACTGCAGAAAAAGCAAAAATCGAGTTGTCATCAACACAACAAACAGATGTAAATTTACCTTATATTACTGCAGATTCTTTAGGTCCTAAACATCTAAATATCAAAGTAACAAGAGCTAAATTAGAATCTTTAGTTGAAGATTTAATAGATAAATCCATAAATCCATTAAAAATAGCTTTAAAAGATGCACATTTATCTATATCTGATATTAATGATGTAATTTTAGTGGGTGGACAAACAAGAATGCCAATGGTTCAAAAAAAAGTTGCTGATTTTTTTGGAAAAGAACCTAGAAAAGATGTTAATCCAGATGAAGCAGTTGCAATAGGTGCTGCTGTTCAAGGTGGGGTATTGGCTGGTGATGTAAAAGATGTATTATTATTAGACGTCACACCTTTATCATTAGGAATAGAAACTGTCGGTGGTATTATGACTACTTTAATTAATAAAAATACTACTATTCCTACAAAACATAGTCAAGTTTTTTCAACTGCTGAAGATAATCAATCTGCTGTAACTATTCATGTAGTTCAAGGAGAACGTAAAAGAGCAAGTGATAATAAGTCTCTAGGACAGTTTAATTTAGATGGAATTAGTCCTGCACCTCGTGGTATTCCACAAATAGAAGTTACTTTTGATATAGACGCTGACGGAATATTACATGTTTCTGCAAAAGATAAAAAAAGTGGTAAAGAACAAAAAATTATAATAAAAGCATCATCAGGTCTTAATGAAAAAGAAGTAGAAAAAATGATAAGAGATGCAGAATCTAATGCTGAATTAGATATTCGTTTTGAAGAATTAATTAAAATACGTAATGAATCTGATCAACTTATTCATAGTACAAAGAAAAAAATGGAAGAAGTAGGTGATAAAATTACTAAAGAAGATAAAGAATTTATTGAAAATGCAATAAATCAACTTAATATATCATTGAAAACAGAAGATAAAAATGATATTCAAAAAAAAATGCAATTATTACTTCAAGCATCTAGTAAAATTTCAAATTTAATGGAAAATAATAATCAGCAAAAAACAAATAATGATATGAATAATAATAAATCTAAAAATAAAGATAATAATGTTGTAGATGCTGAATTTGAAGAAGTCAAAGATAATAAAAAATAATTGCCTCCTCAATCATTAAATTATTTTCACTAATTGAATATAAAAATTATATTAATACCGTTTATATATTATAAATAAAATTTATCAATATAGAAATCGGTATTAAAATTATAGGATTAGGAAAGGTAGTAATATATTATGTCAGAAAAAGATTATTATGAAATTTTAGGTATTACTAGAAATGCAAAAGATAGTGAAATTAAAAAAGCATATAAACGTTTAGCTATAAAATTTCATCCAGATCGTAATCTAGGAAATAAAAAAGCTGAAAATAAATTTAAAGAAATTAAACAAGCTTACGAAATTTTAAGTAATAAACAAAAAAGATCTGCTTATGATCAATATGGACATTCTGCTTTTGAACAAGATAATATAAATAATGCAACTGATTTTAGTGATATTTTTGGAGATGTTTTTGGAGATATTTTTGGAGGAACACGAAGTCATAAATCTAATAGAGGAAATGATTTAAAATATGCTATTAATATTTCTTTAGAAGAAGCTGTAAAAGGAGTAACAAAAGAAATTAAAATTCCATTTTTAAAAACCTGTATTAATTGTAAAGGTACTGGATCACAAGGATCTCTTCAAAATTGTTATACTTGTAATGGTCATGGACAAATACAAATGAGACAAGGTTTTTTTACTGTACAACAAACTTGTCCTAATTGTCACGGTAGAGGTTCTTTAATAAAAAATTTATGTTTTATTTGTAAAGGAAAAGGAAAAGTAGAAAAATATAAAATATTATCTATAAAAATTCCGTCAGGAATTAATACTGGAGATCGAATTAAATTAAATGGAGAAGGAGATTTAGGAAATAATGGTGCTCCATCAGGAGATTTATATATAGAAATTAGAATAAAAAAACATCCTCTCTTTATAAGAGAAGAAAACAATTTATTTTGTGAATTACCTATTAATTTTTCTATAGCAGCATTAGGTGGTAATTTAGATATTCCAACATTTAATGGATTTATAAAAATTAAAATTCCTCCAGAAACTCAAACAGGAAAAATATTTAGATTACGTAATAAAGGTATTAAATCAATAAGAGATAATATTATTGGAGATTTATTATGTAAAGTTATTGTAGAAACTCCAGTAAATTTAAATGATAAACAAAAAATAATATTGTATAATTTAGGAAAAACTTTTATTAAAGTAGATAGTTATAAAAATACTCCTAAATATAAAAAATTTTTAAATAATATAAAACTTTTTTTTGATAATTTAAAAAATTAATACAATAGAGGGTATAAATTTTTTATTTTTTTATATCCTCTATTGTAATATAAAAAATTAATTAGTTATTACCATGACAAAATTTATATTTTTTTCCAGAAGAACAAGGACATAAATCATTTCTTCCTATCTTATTTAATGAATAAATATTAATATTACTTTTTTTTTTATTTATAAAATAATTATGATCTTTTTGAGAAAGACTTAAATTATTTATAATTTTTTCATTATTTTTATTTCTAAAATTTTGTAATTTTATTGATGAATTAAAAATATTTTTTTCTGGTAATTCTATTGAAATTTTACTTAAAATAGTAATAATTTCTTCTTTTAAAGAATCTAACATTAAACTAAACATATTAAAAGATTCAATTTTATATTCTTGTTTAGGATCTTTTTGTGCATATCCTCTTAAATGAATTCCTTCTCTTAAATAATCTATAGCAGATAAGTGCTCTTTCCATAAACTATCTAATAATTGAAGCATTATATTTTTTTCAAAATTACGAATAATATCATTACCTAATATATTTTCTTTTTTATTATATTCTTGTTCAGAAAAATTAATTATTTTTTCAAAAAAATAATTTTTACTAATAATATATTTGTTATTTTTAGAATTTTTTAAAAATTTATTAATAGGTAAATGTAAATTAAATTTTTTTGTAAAATAATTATTTAATTTTATTAAATCCCATTCATCTTCTAAAAATAAATTAGATTTTATATATTTATCTATAATTTTATGAAATACATCTTTTCGAAATTGTTTTATAATTGTACTAATATTTTTAGTTTGTAATAATTTATTTCTTTGTGTATATATAGCTAAACGTTGGTCATTGATTACATCATCATATTCTAATAATTGTTTTCTTATATCAAAATTATAATTTTCTACTTTTTCTTGTGCTCTAGCTATAGCTTTAGTTATCCATGGATGTTCAATAGATTCATTTTTTTTTATACCAAATTTATGCATTATTTTTGATATTTTATTTGAAGCAAAAATACGCATTAAAGAATCTTCCATAGATAAATAAAATCTTGAAGAACCATAATCACCTTGACGTCCTGAACGACCTCTTAACTGATTATCAATTCTTCTAGATTCATGACGTTCAGTACCAATAACATATAATCCTCCTAAAGATAAAACTTCATTATGTTCTTTTAACCAAGATAATTTTATGTTTTTTATTTGATCTTTATTTAATTTATTATTTAATTTAAATTGAATATTTCCTCCTAAAACAATATCAGTTCCTCTTCCTGCCATATTTGTGGCAATAGTTACAGCATATTTTTTACCTGCTTGAGATATAATTTCAGCTTCTTTTGAATGTAATTTTGCATTTAAAATATTATGCTTAATACCTATTAAAGTTAATTTTTTAGAAATTAATTCTGATTTTTCAATTGAAATAGTACCAACTAATACTGGTTGTCCTATAACATATTTATTTTTTATATCATCTATAATTGCTTTAATTTTTTCTTTTTCTGTAATATATATTACATCAGGTAAATCTTTTCTGATCATTGGTTTATTTGTAGGAATAATAATAGTATCTAATTTATAAATTTCTTTAAATTCAAATGCTTCTGTATTAGCTGTACCTGTCATTCCTGATAATTTTTTATATAATCTAAAATAATTTTGAAATGTAATAGAAGCTAAAGTCTGATTTTCATTATTAATTTTTACATTTTCTTTTGCTTCTATTGCTTGATGTAATCCTTCTGACCATCTTCTTCCTTTCATAATACGTCCTGTATGTTCATCTACTATAATAACTTTATTATTTTTTACAATATAATCAACATTTTTGATAAATAATTTATGAGATCTTAATCCAGCAATAATATGATGCATAATAATAATATTAGAATTAGAATATAATGATTCTTCTTTTTTAATAATTTTGTTTTCTATTAAAATTTTTTCAATATAAATTAATCCTTTTTCTGTTAAATATGCTTGTCGTGATTTCTCATCTATAAAATAATGTCCTTTTCCTTGAAAAGAATCAGAATCTTCTTTTTCTTGATATATTAATTTTGGAATAATTTTATTTATTTGTTTATATAGTTTTGAATTATCCTCAGTTGGTCCAGATAT
The DNA here is from genome assembly GCF_012562765.1 of Enterobacteriaceae endosymbiont of Plateumaris pusilla. Classification (GTDB taxonomy): domain Bacteria; phylum Pseudomonadota; class Gammaproteobacteria; order Enterobacterales; family Enterobacteriaceae. Next base: position 161,612 of record NZ_CP046226.1, on the reverse strand, counting down.
TATTAATGGTGTTCTAGCTTCATCTATAAGAATAGAATCAACCTCATCTACTATAGCAAAATATAAATTTCTTTGTACTTTATCTGTATAACTAAAAACCATATTATCTCGTAAAAAATCAAATCCAAATTCATTATTTGTACCATAAGTAATATCAGCTAAATAAGATATTTTTTTTTCATTAGGTGACATCCCTGATAAATTAATACCTATATTTAATCCTAAAAATTCAAACAATAATCTATTATTTTCTGCGTCACGTTGAGCTAAATAATCATTAACAGTAACAATATGAACACCATTACCAGTTAAAGCATTAAGATAAGCTGGTAAAGTTGCAGTTAAAGTTTTTCCTTCTCCTGTACGCATTTCAGCAACACAATTATTATTTAATACTATTCCTCCTATTAATTGAACATCAAAAAGTCTAATACCAAATAATCTTTTAATTGTTTCTCTTACTACAGCAAAAGCTTCTGGTAAAATATTTTCTAATGTAAAATTTTCTTTTAATTTTTTTTTAAAAAATAAAGTTTTATTTTTTAATTCTAAATCAGTTAATTTTTCAATTTTTTTTTCCAAGTAATTAATATTATTAACTATTTTTTTTATACGTCGTAAAACATGATCATTATGACTACCAAAAATTTTTGATAAAAAATTTTTAAACATATATATACTCTTAAATAAAATTTATAATTATAATGTAAGAAATTTAAATTTATTTATTATAAATAAATTATTAAATAATTTATAATTAATAATTATTTTTAATTAATTTTATTAAAAGGATAAATATTTTATGCGTAATAATAAGTTATTATCAATTGAAAAAATATTTTATAATGAATATAATTATCCTTCTTGTTCAAGAATATTCATAAAATTAAAATTATATATAAATATTTTAAAAAAAATTAATCAAACAATTAAAAATTATTTCCCAATAGAGTTAAGTAATTGCTATAATGCAAAAAATTTTAAAAATAATATTTTAATTGTAGAAACATATAATGCTAGCTCTATGATGAGATTTTTATATGAAAAATCAAATATTTTATTACTTTTAAAAAAAGAAATTTTTCCTTCTTTAAAAAATATAAATATTAAAATTAATCCAATGTTATTAACAAATAATAAAATATTAAAAAAAAAATATTTTTATAAACAAAATACTTTAAGTAAAAATAGTGCTATATTATTACTTAACCTAGCTAAAAAAAGTCCTATAAAATTACGTTATATCATAGAACAATTAGCTTCTTTAGCAAATTAATTTTATAAAATATTTTTTAAAAATATAATTATAGAAATAAAATTTTTAAATGATATTTATATAATTTTATTAAAAATATTTTTTGATATAGTTTTATATTTTTTTATAAAAATAATATGAATTATTTAGCTAAAAATAAAATTTTTTTAATTACATCATTAAAAGAAAAACCAGCTTTTTGAGCAGCTATAGGAAATAAACTATGAGGAGTCATTCCTGGACAAGTATTTATTTCTAATAATTGAAAATTATTTTTTTTATCTAAAATTATATCTACTCTACCCCAACCACTACATTCTAATACATTCCATGCATTTATAGCTAATTTGGATATTTCTATTTCTTTATATTTATTTAACCCACTAGGACAAAAATATTGAGTTTTTTTATTAAAATATTTTGCTTTATAATTATATAATACATAAGGTGAAGAAATTCTAATTGATGGTAATGTTTTATTACCTAAAATACTAACTGTATATTCTATTCCTTCAATATATTTTTCAATTAATACACTATTACTATATATAAAAGATTTTTTTATAGCATTAAATAAATAATTAATATTATCTACTTTAAAAACTCCTAAACTTGATCCTGTAGAATTAGGTTTTACACATACAGGTAATTTCAAATTTAAAATATTTTTTTTTATTTCTAAATAATTTTTTTTAATAAAATATTTTTTTTTTAATAAAAAATGTGGATATACAGGTAAACCATATTCTTTCCACAAAGTTTTTGTAATAAATTTATTTATAGTTATAGAAGAAGCTAATGCTCTACTACCAGTATAAGGAATATTAAGATATTTTAATATAGTTTGTACACTTCCATCTTCACCTCCTTTTCCATGTAAAGCAATAAAAACTTTTTTAAATTTTTTTTTTAATAAAAATAAAGAAAAATTTCTAGTATCTATTCCATAAGCTTGAATACCCATTAATTTCATTGAATTTAACACCATTTTTCCTGAAATTAAAGATATTTTTCTTTCTGGTGAATCACCACCATATAAAACGGCTATTTTATTAGACATATTTAATTTTTTTATAAAAAATATTTTTGACAATGTAAAAAATTACAATTTTATTTTTTTTTTTACTAATAATGTTGAGATATTATTAATATCTCCTGCTCCTTGAATTAATAATATATCATTTCCAGTAAATTTTGAATATAAACTTATAATCATTTCATTATAATTTTTCCATATGCTTAAAATTGGATTAATTTTTCCATATTTTTTAATACTTTTATATAAAGAAATACTATCTCCACCAGTAATATATTCTTCTCCAGCAGGATATACATTTAATAAAAATAATACATCAACAGTAGATAATACTTTTATAAATTTATTAAATAAATTTATAGTTCTAGAATAACGATGTGGTTGAAATATCATTATAATTTTTTTTTTAGGCCAAGTAATACGTATTGTATTAATTGTTATATTTATTTCAGTAGGATGGTGTCCATAGTCTTCAATAAGAATAATATTATTTATTAAATTATTTTTTTTATATTTAAAAATACCTAAGAGATCAAATCTTCTTTTAATTCCTGAAAAATTTTCTAATGCTTTTAAAATATATTTATGATTAATTCCTATATAAGAAGATACAATAAAGGCTGCTGTTGCATTTAAAACATTATGATAACCAGGTAAATTTAAATTTATTTCTAAAAATTTATTTTCTTTTACTTTTAATAAAGTAAATTTACTTTTTAAACCAAATTGTTGATAATTAAATATCCTTATATCTGCATCTTTACTAAAACCATAAGTAATAATATTATTATGCATTAAATTATTTTTTATAAGATTACGAATAGATGTATCGTCAATACAAACAATAATACAACCATAAAAAGGTATATTTTGTGCATATTTTAAAAAATTATTTTTTAATATTTCAATATCATTCTGATAATAATTTAAATGTTCATCGTCAATATTAGTAATAATATTTATTATAGGTCTTAATTTTAAAAAAGAAGCATCACTTTCATCAGCTTCTGCTATAAAATATTTACTTTTTCCTAAATGAGCATATAATTCTGATTTTTTTAAAATTCCTCCATTAATAAATGTTGGATCTAATCCTAACGATGAAAAAATATAATATATTATAGCAGTAGTAGTAGTTTTTCCATGACTTCCAGTTATTGTTATACCATAATAAAATCTCATTATTTCAGATAACATTTGAGCTCGATTAATTACTATAATATTATTTTTTTTAGCAGCAATTATTTCTGGATTATTATTTGTTATTGCTGAAGATACTACAATTACATTTGCATTATTAATATTTTTAGCACTATGTTTAAAATATATTTTTACTCCTAATGAAATTAAATCTTTTGTAATATTATTAGAAATAATATCTGATCCGCTTATATTATATCCTTTTTTCAATAAAATATAAGCTATACCACCCATACCAGAACCTCCAATACCAATAAAATGAATATTTTTGATATTATCCATTTTAGGTATTATATAATTTATTTTTTCACTAAACATATTTGTTATCATTATTGTAGTAATTTTATATTATATAATTTTAATTAATTAAAATATTTTTTATTTCTCTATAAATTAAATCTGTAGAATTAATTAAAGATATACTACGAGATTTTTTTGACATAATATTTAATGTTTTCTTATTCCAAGATAATAAAGTATTAATAATATCATTAATATTTAAATTATCTTGATCAAAAATTTTTGCTGCGCCAATTTTTGCTAATCTTAATGCATTTAAATATTGTTGATTATCTTTATGTTTAAAAGGTATAAAAATAGCAGGTAACCCTATAGCAGAAATTTCACTAACAGTCATAGCTCCTGACCTACTAATAATAATATCTGCCCATTTATATGCATTATGAATCTTATAAATATATTCTGTTACAAAATAAAATTTTTTTTGATATTTATTTAAAAAAGATAAAGAAATATTTTTTAAATTATTTTTTCCTACTTGATGTAATATAATTACTTTATTTTTTAAAATTTTTGCTAATTGTACACCTATAATATTAATAATATTAGAACCTTGACTACCTCCCATAATTAATATATGAAGAATATAATTATTTTTTACAATATTTTTTTTAAATAAAGATAATTTTATTATTTCTTTACTTAAAGGATTACCTACTAATATACCATTTTTAAATGTATTAGGAAAAGCTTGCATATTTATTGTAGATATTTTTGATAAAATATTATTAGTAATTCCTAGAATACTATTTTGTTCATGAATAATTAAAGGAATACCACATAACCAAGCTGCTATTCCACTAGGTCCTGATATATAACTTCCCATAGTTAAAACTATATTAGGTTTATAAGATTTATAAATTAAAATAGATTCATAAATTGGTTTTATTAATTTAAATAAAGTAATTATTTTTGACCAAATATTTTTTTTTTCAAATTTTATAACTTTAATAAAATTAATTTTTATTCCTGTTTTAGGAATAATATTTGCTTCCATTCTATTAATAGTACCTAACCAACGAACATTCCATCCTTTTTCTATTAATTTATATGCTATATTAAGACCTGGATAAATATGTCCACCTGTTCCACCAGATACTATAATAATTTTTTTTGACATTTTTTATTTATATAATTTTTAATAAATTTAATTATATTAACATAATGTAAAAATATTTAAATTAATGAAAAATTAAATTTTTAAATTTATTTTAATTATTCTGTTTAGCTAATTCAATAAATTTTTCTCCACGATCTTTAAAATTAATAAATTGATCAATACTGGAGCAAGCTGGAGATAATAGAACTATATCACCATATTTTAAAAATTTTGAAATATTTTTTATCGCATCAGACATAGTCTGTACTTGTATTGCTTTAGGATATAAAGATAATATTTTTTTACTAGCTAATCCAAAACAATAAATATGAATCTTATCATTCATTAAATATTTTTTTAATAAATGAAATTCACAATTTTTATCATATCCTCCTAATAACAACCATATTCTTTTATTATTACCTAAAAAACTTAAAGCTGCTTTTGTACTATTTATATTAGTAGATTTAGAATCATTTATCCAAATAACACCATTTTTTTTATGTACAATCTGTAATGTATGATTATTTAACATGTAATTACTAATAATTTTTAAAGATATATTTCTTGGTATATGTAATATATCTGATATTGCTAATACAGCTAAAGAATTAATATAATTATGTGTTCCTATTAATTTAGTTTTATTAAAATTTAAAATTATTTTATTATTTACTTTTAAATAAATATTTTTTTGTTTTTTATATACTTGATATTTTCCTTTATTTATACCAAAACTAATAGCACGTTGATTTTTTTGTAAATTATTTGGATATGTTAAAGAATTATTAGCATTATATATACATATAGAAGCATTTTTATAAATATTTAATTTAATTTTTTGATATTGTTCTATTCCTAATGGATAACGATCCATGTGATCTGATGAAATATTTAATATAACAGATATATATGATTTAAATTTTTTTATAGTTTCTAATTGGAAACTAGATAATTCTAATATATAAAAATTTTGAAAATTAGATAGTAATTCTAATGCAGGATACCCAATATTTCCTCCAATTCCAGCACTATAATAATTATTTATAATTTTTCCAATCATATTAGTAACAGTACTTTTTCCATTAGTTCCTGTAATAGCAATTATAGGATTTTTGGAAAAATAATAAAATAATTCAATATCTCCTATTATTTTAATTCCTTTATTTATAGCATTTTTTAATAATGGATGAAATATAGAAATTCCTGGACTAATAACAATTAAATTAGCATTTAAAATCCAATCTTTATTAAGATAACCAATACAATATTTAACTAAAGGTGGTATTTCTTTAATAAAAGGAGGATTAGTTCTACTATCCATAATATATGGTATAATACCTTTATTAATAAAAAATTTAATACATGAAAGTCCAGTAATTCCTAAACCTATAATTACTACTTTTTTAATCATATTTATTAACATACCTTTAATATTGATAAAGCAATAAGTAATAATATTAATGATATTATTCCAAATCTAATGACAATATGGGATTCTAAATATCCTTTTAATTCAAAATGATGATGTATAGGAGCCATAAGAAATATACGATATTTTTTATATTTATAAAAAAAAACCTGAATAATTACAGATAATGATTCTAATAAAAATATTCCACCCATAATTATTAATAATAATTCTTGTCTTATTAAAACAGTAATCATTCCTATAGCACTTCCTAAAAATAATGATCCTATATCACCCATAAATATAATTGCTGGATATGTATTAAACCATAAAAAACCTAGTCCTGAACCAATAATAGCAGTACATATAATTACTAATTCTTTTGTATGTTTTAAATATGGAATATTTAGATATGTAGAATAATTTATATCTCCTGTAACATATGATAATAATGATAATCCAAAAATAACTAATATTACAGAAATAATAGCTAAACCATCTAATCCATCTGTTAAATTTACAGAATTACTAATCCATAATATAATTAAATAAGAAATCATTAAATATGTAGGAAAATTTAAATAAATTTTAAGATTTTTATAAAAAGGAATTACTAATTGTAACGCAGATTTTTCTGTATTATTTATATAAAAAAATGTAACAATTATTATTGTTATAATAGTTTGTAACAAAATTTTTTTATAAATTACTAAACCAATAGAATTATTTAAAATTATTTTATAAAAATCATCAATAAAACCAATAAATGCATAAAATATAACTATGATTAATACATACCATAAATATGGATTATATAAATTAGACCAAAATAAAACAGAAATAAGAAATGATATTAATATTACTATACCACCCATAGTAGGAATATTATTTTTTTTAAAATGAGATTTTGGACCATCTAAACGAATTACTTGAGAATATTTTTTTTTTTTTAAAAATATAATGAAATATGGAATAATATATAATGAAATAAAAAAAGAAGTTAAAAGACTAATAATAGCACGAAAAGTTAAACCAATAAAAATATTTAATATTGGAAAATAATATTTTAAATATTTAACTAATATTATTATCATTTAAATTTTTCCTGCTCTAATAACATATTTATTAAAATTTCTATTTGAGCTTTTCTAGAACCTTTAAATAATATAGTAAATTTATTAAAATTAGCTAATATTTTAATTAATTTTGTAATTAATGTTTTTTTATTTGAAAAATGTTCAGCATTATTATTATTTTTTGTAATGTATTTACTATAATTTCCAATACTTAAAACATAATCTAATTTACATTCTAAAATAAAGTTTTTTATTTGATTATGATAAAAAAATGAATTAAATCCTAATTCCATCATATCACCAATTACTAAAATTTTTTTTCCATTCATTTTTTTTAAAACATTAATAGCTGCTATAACTGACTGAGGATTAGCATTATATGTATCATTTAAAATTATTTTATTATATCCTAATTTTATAGGGGAAATTCTACCTAATACTGGTTTAAAATCAGCTAAACCTTTAGATATATCTTTTAAAGAAGCTCCTGCAGATAATGATAATGCTGAAGCAGCTAATGCATTACTTACATTATGTAATCCACCAATAATAAATAAATTAATAAAGATAACTCCTATTGGAGTATGTAAATTAAAATAAATTTTATTTTGTAATATTTTTAAATTACTAGTAAAAAAATCAGTATTATAATTATTTATAGAAAATGTCCATATTTTTTTATTAACTAATTTATATAAAATTTTTTTATAATTTATATCATCAAAATTAATAATTGCTCTATCATTATTTGATAAAAATTTAAATATATCACTTTTACATTTTATAATATTTTCAAAAGATTTAAAACCTTCTAAATGAGATTCTGATATATTATTAATAATAGCTGTATTAGGTCTAACTAAATTACTTGAATATTTAATATCATCTAAATTATTAGCTCCTAACTCAATAATTGTATATTTATATTGATTATTTAAATTTAATAATGTCAAAGATACACCAATAATATTATTCATATTATTTTTAGTAAATAAAGTATTTCCTATATTTTTTAAAATTGATACAGTCATTTCTTTAACAGATGTTTTACCAGATGATCCAGTAATACCTATAAAATGAGATTTTGATTGTAATCTTTTCCATAAACTTATTTTACCTAAACTAATAATTGTATCAGATACAATTATTTGAGGAATTGTTACTTGTAAATATTTACTTACAATTATAGCTATTACACCATTATTTATAGCTTCTTTAACAAAATCATGTCCATCAAAATTTTTTCCATGAATAGCAATAAATAAACATTTAACATTAATTTTTTTACTATTTATAGAAAAATTTAATATATTAATATTTTTTCCAATTAATCTACCATTCACAATTTTTGTTATTTTTTTTAAACAAATTAATTTATTCATTAGCTATTTTTTTTAAAAAAATTATTAACAACATTATAATCAGAATAATTAAAAATTTTATTCCCTATAATTTGATATTGTTCATGACCTTTGCCTGCTATTAGTATAGCATCATTTTTATTAGCATTATTCATTGCATAATTAATTGCTTCAAATCTATTTATTATTATATGTAAGTTATCATGATATTTATATCCTTGTATAATATCTTTAACTATATTTATTATATTTTCTGATCTAGGATTATCAGTAGTAATAATTATTATATCTGAAAATTTTTTAGCAATAATACCCATAATTGAACGTTTTCCAATATCTCTTTCACCACCACATCCGAATATACACCATATTTTTCCTTTACAGTATAATTTAATAGTTAAAAGAACATTTTTTAATGCATCAGGAGTATGAGCATAATCAATTATAACTGTTGGATATTTTTTTTGTGAAGGAAATATTTCCATTCTTCCATAAACAGAATGTAATTTAGATGAAGTATCTATAAGTTCTTTTAAAGAAAAATTTAAAGTTAATAATGTAGTCATACTTAAAATAATGTTAATAACGTTAAAATATCCAATAAGAAATATTTTAATTTTTCCTTTTCCCCAACTTGAATTAAATTCAATAATAGTATTATTTTTAAAAAAATTTATTTTAATAACTTTAAAATATAAATTATTTTTAAAATAAATATTTTTTTTAGTAGTAACAGCAACAGTATTTTTACTATAAGATAATTTATTAAACCAATTATATCCTATAATATCATCAATATTTATTATTCTCTTTTTAATTTTATGTTCAGAAAAAAATTTCCATTTAATTAGTTCGTAATTTTTCATATTAAGATGATAATCTAAATGGTCTCTACTTAAATTTGTAAAAATTCCTGCTGAAAATTTTAAATTAGATACTCTAAATTGTTTTAAACCATGAGAAGATATTTCTATAATAGCTATATCTGCTTTTTGTTCTACAAAATTTTTTAATAAATATTGAATATCAATAGCAGAATCTGTTGTATTATTAGTAGTTATTAAATTTTTATCAAAACCATTACCTAATGTACTACAAATTGCTGCTTTTTTTCCTAATAAATTAATCCATTGCATTAAAAAATGAGTAATACTTGTTTTCCCATTAGTTCCTGTAACTCCAATTACAGGTATTTTATGACTAGGATTATTATATAATTTTCCAGCAAAAAAAGAAATTTGTTCTTGTAAATTAGGTAAAGTAATTATAGGAATATTATTTTTATAAATAATATTATATGGATAAATATTATTTTCACTATAAGTTATAATAGCAATAGCTCCTTTTTTAATAGCATCATCTATAAAAATTTTACCATCTACTTTAGAACCTTTAATAGCTAAAAATAAACAATGATGACCTTTAATTTTACGACTATCTAAAACTATTCTATTAATAATAATATTAGATATTTTATGATCATATATAAAATTATTTAATAATTCTGATAAATTTAATCTATAACTAGTCAATAGTTAACCTTATAAAATTCAAATATTTATTAAAATATTTAATACAATTAAATTATTTATATTTTTTTTCCTACACGTAATATTGCACTTCTTGATCTTGGATTATTATAAATTTCTTTAGAACTAGGAAATATTCTATTAATTATTTTTAATTTATAATCTTTTTTAGATAAAATATTTATTTCTTTTTCAGTTAATGGTATACGAGTATGATATTTATCATTATTTGTAGTATGTGTTTTCATAAATCTTTTTACAATACGATCTTCTAATGAATGAAAACTAATTACAGATATTATACCTCCTTTTTTTAATATATTTAATGAATTAAATAAAGCTTTTTTTAATTCTTCTAATTCTTTATTAATAAAAATTCTTATAGCTTGAAAAGTTCTTGTTGCAGGATGTTTAAATATTTTTTTATTTTTTTTTAATTTATATGTTATAGAAAATATTAATTTATTTAAATGACTAGTTTTGTCTAATTTATTTTTTATAATGTATTTTTTAATATTACATGCTATTTTATTAGCAAATTTTTCTTCTCCATATTTTTTTAGTACATAAGCTAATTTATTTTTACTAACTTGTTTAATCCATTCAGTAGCAGTTATTCCATGATTCTGATCAAAACGCATATCTAATGGACCATCAAACATAAAAGAAAAACCTCTTTTAGGATCATTTAATTGAAAAGATGAAAATCCTAAATCAAATAATATTCCATCTATTTTACCTAAAACTTGAGTATCTAAAATATTTATTAAATTAGAAAATTTTTCATTTATATATATTATTCTTTTATCTAAAATTTTATTAATTAATATTGTTTTTATATCACAATCTATTGCATAAATACGTCCTTTATTTCCTAATTTAGACAAAATTAATTTTGTATGTCCTCCACATCCATATGTAGCATCTATATAAATTCCATTTTTTTTTATATTTAAACTATCAATAGATTCTTTTAACATAACTGGTAAATGTTTTATCATATTTTATATATATAAAAATTAAATAATTATAATAATAAATTATTAAAGATATTTATAATTTTGTTTAATAAAATAATTTTATATTTTAATAATTTTAAATTTATTTTTAAATAAAATATTTAATATTTTTTTATCTTTATGTCATATTTTATAAGAAAAAATTTAACTAGCATAAATTTCTAATCTTTTTAGAAATAATTATTAATAATCTATTATTTATAATAAGATTTATAAGTATACAGTTAATAATCACTATATAAAAAAAAACAATTTATTATTAATAAATATTATTAAATATTTTATATTATAATTTTAATAAAATATAAACTTTATTAATTTATTATTTACTTTATCATTAAATAATAAGATTATATAAAAATATTTTGTATATTCCTATCTAATATTATTAAAATAATTAATCTTAATAATAAAATTTTATTAAAAATTTTTATTTTAATATAAATTATATAAACTACTATTTAAATTATATGATTTTATTATATATTTAATATAAAATATTATAAAATTTGAAATAATAATGAACACAAAAAATATTAAATATACTCCTATAATGAAACAATATTTCAAAATAAAAAATCAATATCCCAATATTTTATTATTTTATCGTATGGGTGATTTTTATGAAATGTTTTTTGAAGATGCTAAAAAAGCATCTAAAATGCTTAATATTATTCTTACTAAAAGAGGTATATTAAATGGAAAACCAATACCTATGGCAGGTATACCATATCATAGTTTAGATAATTACTTATCAAAATTAATTAATTTAGGTGAATCAGTAGCTATTTGTGAACAAATTAATAATATTAATAGAACTTCTAATAAGATATTAGAACGTAAAATTGTACGTGTTATTACTCCTGGAACAGTAAGTGATGATATTTTATTAAAAAATAATCAAGATAATTTATTAGCATCTATATGGCAAGAAATAGATCATGGATTTGGATATGCAACTTTAAATATGAGTTCTGGAAATTTTAGAATTATGGAAAGTAAAAATTATGATGTAATATCTGGTGAATTACAAAAAACCAATCCTGTTGAATTATTATATCCAGAAAATTTTCAATATATGAAATTGATAGAAAAAAGAAATTGTATTAGGCGTAGACCTATATGGGAATTTGATCTTGAAACTGCTAATCAACAATTAAATATGCAATTTAAAACTAAAAATTTAAAAAGTTTTGGTGTTGAAAAAGCTTTAATGGCTATTAAAGCTGCTGGGTGTTTAATACAATACGTCAAAGATACACAACGTATATTTTTACCTCATATAAATAGTATTAAATTAAAAAATTATCATAATGAAATTATAATGGATGAAAATACTAGAAAAAATCTTGAAATTACAGAAAGTATATCACGTAATAAAAATAATACTTTAATAAAAATATTAGATCATACTAGTACAGCAATGGGTAGTCGTTTATTAAAACGTTGGTTGCATTCTCCAACTCGTGATATTAATATCATTAATAATCGTCAGAATAGTATTGCAAAATTAAGAAAACATTTTACTAATTTTAAAAAATTATTAATTAATATAAATGATATTGAACGAATAATTGCAAGATTATCATTAAGAACATCTAAACCTAAAGATTTAGTTTCTTTAAGAAATACTTTTCATATTTTACCTAAAATACATAATAAATTAAAAATTATAGATAATTGTTATATTAAAAATAAAATTTTTAATTTAGGACTTTTTAATAAATTAAAAATTTTATTAGAAAAATCAATTAAAAAAAATCCTTCTAATTCATTAAAAGATGGAAATGTTATTGCTACAGGATATAATCAATCTTTAGATGAATTAAGAAAATTATCTAAAAATTCTAAAGAATATTTAGTTATGTTAGAAAAAAAAGAACGTAAATTATTAAATATAGAAAAATTAAAAATAGGATTTAATACTATTCATGGATATTATATTCAAATAACTAAAAATCAAAAAATTAAAAAATTTCCTAAAAAATATTTAAAAATTCAAACATTAAAATATTGTAATAGATATATTATTCCTGAATTAAAAAATTATCAAGAAATCATCTTGTCATCTAAAAATAAATTATTGATTTTAGAAAAATTTCTATATAATCAATTATTTGATCTCATTTATCCTGAATTACCAAATTTACAAAAAATTGTTTTATTGCTATCTGAATTAGATGTATTATGTAATTTAGCAGAAAGATCAATAACTTTAAATTATACTAAACCTATTATTAGTAATAAGTTAGGATTATTTTTAGAAAATTCTCGTCATCCTGTCGTAGAAAATATTCTTAAAGATCAATTTATTCCTAATAATTTATTATTAACTCCTAAAAATCATATGTTAATAATTACTGGTCCTAATATGGGCGGTAAAAGTACTTATATGCGTCAAATTGCATTAATTATTTTAATGGCATATATAGGTAGTTATATACCTGCTGATAAAGCAATTATTGGACCAATAGATCGTATATTTACACGAATTGGATCTATGGATGATATTTCTTCTGGTTTATCTACTTTTATGATAGAAATGATTGAAACAGCAAATATTTTAAGAAATGCTAATAAATATAGTTTAGTATTAATGGATGAAATAGGTAGAGGTACATCTACATATGATGGATTATCTATTGCATGGGCTTGTGCTGAAAATCTTGCACAAAAAATAAAATCAATGACATTATTTTCTACTAATTATATTGAATTAACTAATTTGTCTTTAAAAAATAAGGGTATAAAAAATGTTTATTTTGATGCTATAGAATCTAATAAATCTATTGTATTTATGTATTCATTAAAAAATGGTATTATTAATAGGAATTATGGTCTATTTGTTGCTTCTTTAGCAGGTATTCCTAATGAAGTTATTAAATTAGCTAAAAATAAAATTATTCAATTAGAAAAAATTTATAAATATTAATATATAATTATTAATTTAAAATATTATTTTAATCGAATACATAATTAATTTATAATTATAATTTTTAATTTTTCATATAATAAAAAAATATTTATAAAATAGCAATTAATAAATTAAATAATTAATTTTTTATTTTAATCTTGTTAATATTATTTCTAAATATATTATATAGAATATAATTAATTATGTTAAAATTAATATATTAATATATGTTTAAAAGGAAAATAATTTATATGGTTTTTTTTTCTAAAGAAATTAATTCAATTAATATTGAAGAAGAATTGAAAAATTCTTATTTAGATTATGCTATGTCTGTTATAGTTGGTAGAGCATTACCAGATGCTAGGGATGGATTAAAACCTGTACATAGAAGAATGTTATATGCTATGTATATATTAGGTAATACATGGAATAAACCTTATAAAAAATCAGCACGTATTGTAGGAGATGTTATAGGTAAATATCATCCTCACGGAGATTCTGCTGTTTATGATACTATAGTAAGATTAGCACAATCATTTTCTTTAAGGTACACATTGATAGATGGACAAGGTAATTTTGGATCTATTGATGGTGATTCAGCAGCAGCTATGCGTTATACTGAAATAAGAATGACTAAAATAGCTCAAGAAATAATTAATGATCTAGAAAAACAAACAGTAAATTTTTTACCTAACTATGATAATACAGAAAAAATTCCAGAAGTAATGCCTACAAAAATACCTAATTTATTAATTAATGGATCTTCTGGAATAGCAGTTGGTATGACCACAAATATACCACCTCATAATCTTACAGAAGTTATAAATGCATGTTTAGCTTATATAAAAAATGAAAATATTTCTATTAAAGAATTAATGAAATATATTATAGGTCCTGATTTTCCTACATCAGGAATTATAAATGATTTTAATGGTATTGAAAAAGCTTATATTACAGGAAAAGGAAAAATTTTTATTCGTGGACGTAGTAAAATTATTAAAAATGATCATAATGCTTCAATTATTATATACGAATTACCATATCAAGTTAATAAAGCTAAATTAATAGAAAAAATAGTAGAACTTATTAAAGAAAAAAAAATTTATGGAATTAAAAGTTTACGAGATGAATCAGATAAAGATGGAATTAGAATTGTTATAGAAATAAAAAAAGATATGTCTGCAGATGTAATTTTAAATAATTTATATTCTTTAACTCCATTACAAATTTCTTTTACCATTAATATGGTTTCCTTATATAAAGGGGAACCTAAAATTATGTCTTTAAAAAATATTATTGAAGCATTTATTTCTCATCGTCGAGAAGTGGTAATACGTAGAACTAATTATGAAATTAATAAAGCTAGTAATAAAGCTCATATTTTAGAAGGATTAATAGTAGCATTATTTAATATACAACCAATAATAGAAATTATTCGTTCTTCTTCTGTTATAGAAGTAATAAAAAATAAAATTTATTCTAAATTATGGAATATTAATAATGTATTATCTATTTTAAAATATAAAAAAACAAAAGAATCTAGTAATTATTCTAATAACTTAAATTTAATTCAATCTAATAATAATTATTCTTTTAGTCATAAACAAGTACAATCTATTTTAGATTTAAAATTACATAAATTAACTAATTTAGAACATAAAAAATTATTTCAAGAATATCAAAATATAATATATAAAATATCAAAACTTGTAAAAATTATTGATGATTATCAATATCTAATGAAAATAATATATAAAGAACTAATTTATATTAAACATGAATTTGGAGATAAAAGAAAAACTGAAATTATTAAAAATAAATCTTTTATAACAACAGAAGATTTAATTAATTCTGAAGATGTAATAATTACATTATCATATCAAGGATATATTAAATATCAAAAATTATCTGATTATGAAGTTCAACATAGAGGTGGTAAAGGAAAATTAGCAGTTAAAATAAAAGAAAAAGATTTTATTAATCGTATACTTATAGCTAATACACATGATACTCTTTTATGTTTTTCTAATATAGGACGTTTATATTGGACAAAAGTATATAATTTACCAAAAGCTAATAGATATGCACAGGGAAGACCAATTATTAATATTTTACCTTTAAAAAATAATGAAAGAATTACTAATTTACTTACAGTAAATAAATTTAATGATACATTAAATTTATTTATGGCAACTAAAAAAGGAATTGTTAAAAAAACTAATTTAAATAAATTTAGCCATCCTAGAAATAATGGAATTATTGCAATAAAATTAAAAAAAAATGATACTTTAATAGGAGTTGCTATAACAAATAAAAAAGATAAAGTAATGTTATTTTCATCTTTTGGTAAAGTTGTAAAATTTGATGAAACAAAAGTTAGATCTATGGGTAGAGCATCTACTGGTGTAAGAGGAATAAAACTTTCATCTCAAAATGATAGTGTTGTTTCTTTAGTTATTTCAAATAATCAACATAATAATGATATTCTTACTATTACTCAAAATGGATATGGTAAAAGAACAAATAATAAAGAGTATCCAGTT
This sequence comes from Enterobacteriaceae endosymbiont of Plateumaris pusilla, assembly GCF_012562765.1. Lineage (GTDB taxonomy): Bacteria > Pseudomonadota > Gammaproteobacteria > Enterobacterales > Enterobacteriaceae. The sequence goes on along the minus strand of NZ_CP046226.1, from coordinate 144,869 downwards.
AAATCAAGATCTACTAAAGGTGTAATTTCTATTAAAATTAATAAAAGAAATGGTCTAGTAGTAAATGCTATAGAAGTGTCTGATAATGATCAAATATTAATAATAACTAATATGGGAACTTTAATACGTACATATGTTACAGAAATATGTATAGTAAGTCGTAATACTAAAGGAGTTATTATAATAAAAACAAATAAAAACGAAAGAGTAATAGCATTAGAAAAAATTTCTATAAAACAATAATATTTATTGATAATAGTAAAATTATTGAATACCAGATTTTTCTAGTAATTCATTAATTTTATCTATTTTTTCCCATGTAAAAATATTTCTTCCGAAATGTCCGTAAGAAGATGTTTTTTTATATATTGGATTTAAAAGATTTAACATCTTAATTATATTAAAAGGTCTTAAATCAAATAATTCTTGTATTATTAAAGTTAATTTTTCATTAGAAATTTTACCAGTTCCAAATGTTTCTACCATTAAAGATATAGGTTTAGAAATACCAATTACATAAGCTATTTGAATTTCACAACGTGATGCTAAAGAAGAAGCAACTATATTTTTTGCTATATATCTTGCTATATACGCTGCAGATCTATCTACTTTTGAAGGATCTTTTCCTGAAAAGGACCCACCGCCATGTCTTGCCATACCACCATATGTATCTACAATAATTTTACGTCCTGTTAATCCACAATCTGCCATTGGACCACCAATTATAAAACGACCAGCAGGATTAATTAAAAATTTTGTATTTTTATGTAACCATATATTAGGTAATACTGGTTTAATAATTTCTTCCATTACTGCTTCTTGTAATTTTTTATATGATATATCTTCTGAACATTGAGTAGATAAAACTACTGTTTCTATTCCTAAGATCTTATTATTTTTATATTTAAAAGTAACTTGACTTTTAGCATCTGGTCTTAACCATGGTAAAATTCCATTTTTTCTTACTTCAGATTGTTTATATACTAAACGATGAGCATAAGTTATTGGTGCAGGCATAAAATTTTCTGTTTCATTAGTTGCATATCCAAACACTAATCCTTGATCTCCTGCACCTTTTATTAAACCATTTTTATTAAATATTCCTTTATAGATATCTTCAGATTGTTTTCCTAAATTATTTAATATAGCACAAGAATTATAATCAAATCCCATATTTGAATTAGTATATCCTATTTCTTTTATTGTTTTTCTTATTATTTTTTCTATATCTATTATTGCAGTAGTAGTTATTTCTCCTCCAATTAGTACTATTCCAGTTTTAATATATGTTTCACATGCAACACGTGCTTTTATATCTTGTTTAATTATAGCATCTAATATAGCATCAGAAATTTGATCTGCCATTTTATCAGGATGTCCTTCAGAGACAGATTCTGAGGTAAAAAGATATTCGCTCATTATTTTCCTTTTTTAATTATTAAATTTAATTTAATTTTAATGATTTTAATAAATATTATTTTGAAATAATATATTATTAATCAAAATTAATTATTAATATTATATTAATTAAAATAATTAATCTAATTTTTTAAAAATATAATAAATAGATTTTAATATTATTTAAGTATATATTTATTTTATATGAAATAATTTTTATAAATTAAATTATTAATTTAAAATTTATTTTTTAAACAAAAATAATTATTTAGGAGTCATGAATAATGTCTTCTCGAAAAGAACTTGCTAATGCTATTCGTATACTAAGTATAGATGCTATACAAAAATCTAATTCTGGTCATCCTGGCGCTCCTATGGGAATGGCTGATATAGCAGAAGTATTATGGCGTGATTATTTAAATCATAATCCTGGAAATCCTTTATGGATAAATCGTGATAGATTTATATTATCTAATGGTCATAGTTCAATGTTAATTTATAGTTTATTACATTTGACTGGATATGATTTAAAAATATCAGAATTAAAAAATTTTAGGAAATTAAATTCTAAAACTCCAGGACATCCAGAATTTGGATGTACACCATGTATAGAAACTACTACAGGACCATTAGGTCAAGGATTAGCTAATGCTGTAGGTATGGCTATAGCTGAAAAAATATTAGCATCACAATTTAATAAACCAAATTATGATATAATTAATCACTACACTTATGTATTTATAGGTGATGGTTGTTTAATGGAAGGAATATCTCATGAAGTATGTTCTTTAGCAGGTACATTAAAATTAAAAAAATTAATAGTTTTCTATGATAATAATGGTATATCTATTGATGGTAATATTCATGGATGGTTTACTGATGATACTAAAAAAAGATTTGAATCATATGGATGGAATGTTATTCCTAATATAAACGGACATGATTATAAAGAGATACAACAAGCTATTGATAAAGCTAAATCTTCTATAGAAGAAAAACCATTTTTATTAATTTGTAATACAACTATTGCTTTTGGTTCTCCTAATAAATCTGGAAAAAATATATCACATGGTTCTCCTTTAGGAGAAATAGAAATTGAATTAACTAGAAAAAAATTAAATTGGCATTATAAACCTTTTGAAATACCAGAATCAATTTATGACAAATGGAATGCTAAAGATATTGGAAATTTAAAAGAATTAAAATGGATAAATAAATTTAATGATTATTCTAATATATTTCCAGAATTAGCTAAAGAATTAAAAAGAAGAATTAATAATTTATTACCTAATAATTGGAATATTAAATTAAAAAAATTTATTCAAAAATTGTATAAAAATCCTATTGATATATCTACACGTCAAGCATCACAAGAATGTTTAGAATTTTTTTCAAAAATATTACCAGAATTTTTAGGAGGTTCTGCTGATTTAGCTTCTAGTAATTTAACTTTATGTTCAGAATCTAAAGCTATAAATAAATCTACATGTGGAAATTATATTCATTATGGAGTAAGAGAGTTTGGTATGATTGCTATAGCTAATGGTATTTCTTTATATAGAGGATTTATTCCATATACAGCAACTTTTTTAACATTTTCTGATTATTGTCGTAATGCAATTCGTATGGCTGCATTAATGAAAATTAGGAATATAATGATTTATACTCATGATTCTATTGGAGTAGGTGAAGACGGACCTACTCATCAACCAATAGAACAATTATCTAGTTTAAGATTAATTCCAAATTTAAGTGTTTGGCGTCCATGTGATCAATTAGAAACAGCTATTGCATGGAAATATGCAATTGAAAATATTAATAATCCAACTGCATTAATATTATCACGTCAAAATTTACCAGCACAAATTAGAAATAAAAATAAAATAACATATATTACTCATGGTGGTTATATATTAAAAGATTGTTTAGAACAAAAACCTGATATTATTTTAATAGCAACAGGTTCAGAAGTTTATTTAGCTGTAGAAGCATATAATCAATTATCTAAATTAAAATATAAAATTAGAGTTGTTTCTATGCCTTCTACAGATATTTTTGAAAAACAAAATAATGAATATAAAAATTATGTATTACCAAAAAATATTAAATTAAGAATAGCAATTGAAGCTGGTCAATCTGATTTTTGGTATAAATATGTAGGTTTAAAAGGTATTGTTATAGGAATAGATAGATTTGGTTATTCAGCTCCTGCTGAAATATTATTTAAAAAATTTGGTTTTACAGTAGAAAACATAATTTTAAAAATTCAAGATCTTTTAAAAACAATTAATTAAATAAAGGATTTTAAAATATGTCTATATTATCAATTTTAGATATTGATATTAAAAATAAAATATTATTAATTAGATCTGATCTTAATGTTCCTATTGATCCTCAAGGAAATATAATTTCTGATATTAGAATTCGTTTATCATTACCAACTATAAAATATGCTATAAGTAAAGGTGCTAAAATTATTATAGCTTCACATTTAGGTAGGCCTATTGAAGGAAAATATAATAATATATTCTCTTTAAAAAATATTAGTCAATATTTAGAAAAAATTTTAAATTATAAAGTTAAATTACAAAAAGATTATTTGAATAAATTAAATTTTAAAAAAAATGAAATAATAATGTTAGAAAATGTTCGTTTTAATATAGGTGAAAAAAATAATAATGAAGAACTATCTAAAAAATATGCTTCATTATGTGACATATTTGTAATGGATGCATTTGCAACATCACACCGAAAACATTCTTCTACTTATGGAGTAATAAAATATGCAAATAAATCTTGTGCAGGTTTATTATTAATAAATGAATTAAATAATTTAAATAAGATTTTTAAAAAACCTAATCATCCTATTATTTCTATTGTTGGAGGATCAAAAATCTCAACTAAATTTAATGTATTAAATAAATTAGCTAAATTATCAGATAACATTATTGTTGGAGGTGGCATAGCCAATACATTTTTAGCAATAAATAATAATATTGGTCAATCATTATATGAACCTAATGCTTTAATTTTAGCAAAAAAATTAAAGGAAAAATATAATAATATTATTATTCCTATAGATTGTAAAGTAGGAACATCATTTTCAAAAAATACATCAGTTAAAACAAAAAAAATTAATAATATATCATTTAATGAAATGATCATGGATATTGGTGAAAATACTATAAAAATTATAATAGATATTTTACATAAAGCAAAAACTATATTATGGAATGGACCTGTAGGAGTTTTTGAATTAATAAAGTTTAGTGAAGGAACAAAAATTATAGCAAATACTATTGCTGATAGTGATGCATTTTCTATTGCAGGAGGAGGAGATACATTAGCTGCAATAGAATTATTTAATTTATTTAATAAAATTTCATATATTTCAACAGGAGGAGGATCGTTTTTAAATTTTGTAGAAGGTAAAAAATTACCTTCAGTATCTATGTTAAAAAAATATCAGAATATTAATTCTATCCATTTTGATAATTTAAAAAATTAGTATTAGATAAATATTAATCAATAATAAGGCAAAGTATTATATGTCTAAAATTTTAAATTATGTAAAACCAGGTGTTGTTGTTAGTCATGATGTACAAACTATATTTAAAATAGCAAAAGAAAATAAATTCGCTTTACCTGCAATAAATTGCATAGGTACTGATTCTATCAATATAGTGTTAGAAACAGCAGCTAAAGTTAAATCACCAGTAATTATTCAATTTTCTATTGGTGGTGCTTCTTTTATTGCAGGTAAAAAATTACAAATTCAAAATTCTCAATTAGCATCTATTATAGGTGCCGTATCTGGTGCACATCATGTACATAAAATTGCTCAATATTATGGAATACCAGTAATATTACATACAGATCATTGTGCTAAAAAAACTTTATCTTGGATAGATGGTTTATTAGATGAGAATGAAAAATATTTTTTATTAAATGGTAAACCTTTATTTTCTTCTCATATGATTGATTTATCAAAAAATTCTGTAAAAGATAATATTAATATATGTAGTAAATATTTAAAAAGAATGTCTAAAATGAATATAACATTAGAAATAGAATTAGGTTGTACAGGAGGAGAAGAAGATGGTTTAGATAATAGTAATTTAGAAAAAAAAACATTATATACTGATCCTGAAGACGTTAATTATGCTTATGAAAAATTAAATTCCATTAGTTCTCAATTTATAATTGCAGCTTCATTTGGTAATGTTCATGGAGTATATAAATCGGGAAATGTAAAATTATTACCTAAAATTTTAAAATATTCACAAGATTTTATAAGTAAAAAACATAATTTAACTCATAATCCTATTAATTTTGTTTTTCATGGAGGTTCAGGATCTTCTGAAAAAGAAATTAAAGAATCTATAAATTATGGTGTAGTTAAAATGAATATTGATACAGATACTCAATGGGCAAGTTGGCAAGGAATATTAAAATTTTATAAAGAACATAAAAAATATTTACAAAAGCAATTAGGTAATCCAGAAGGTTTAAATAAACCAAATAAAAAATATTATGATCCAAGATCATGGATTAGAGCATCTCAGATATCTATGGGAAAAAGATTAGAAAGAACTTTTCAAGAATTAAATGCTATTGATATATTATAATATATTTTGGTATAATTATCATATATAGTAATAATAATATCTTATTATTATTTTTAATATAAATTGGATTATATATAACAAAATGTTTATTCCTTATCAATTATTTCATACATTAATATCCAGTAGTATTTTATTAACTGAATTCTTAATAATTCGTTTATTTGCAAAAATTATATTTAATATTTTTGTTGTTAAAAAAATAGATCCTATTGCTATAGGATTTATTTCAAATATTTTAAAATATATTATTATGATTTTTATTTTAATTAGTACATTAAGTAATATTGGTGTACGTACATCGTCAATAATTGCTGCTTTTGGTACAATAGGTGTTGTTATTGGTTTAGCTTGGCAAAGTACATTATCAAATTTAGCATCAGGATTATTAATTATTACTTTTCGTATATTTAAAATTGGTGATTATATAACTATTTGTAATATTAGTGGTCAAGTAACTAAAGTAGAAGTTTTTTCTACTCAATTAAAAACATTTGATGGTATTATTACATTGATACCTAATGGTAAAATATTATCTGATAATATCAGTAATCTTTCTCGATGTCATGAATATCGTAATAAAATTACTTTAGGACTTTCTCGATTATTAATTAGTGAAGATTTAAATATGATAAAAAAAATATTATTAGATACAATATATTTAGATCAAAGAATAATTAAAAATTCTAAAATTGTTATTATTTTAGATGAAATTAATAATATTTCAATAAATCTTACAGTTTTTTTTTGGATTCGTGATTTTCTTTATGAAAAAGAAATATGTTCTGATTTAACAAATATTATTAAAAATAATTTAGAATTATATAAAAATTCTTGTGTATTATGGATTCATAATAATTAAAATAATATTATAAAAATATTATTTTAATTAATTATAACGGTGCGAACGGGACTTGAACCCGTGACCCCCGACGTGACAGGCCGGTATTCTAACCAACTGAACTATCGCACCCATAATATATTTATATATTATTAAGTTTATATTATAAATTATATGTTAATATCGTCAATACTTTTATTAAAAATTTTTAATTAATTCCATAAATGAAAACCACATTTTTTTTTAATAATATCTAAAATTAAATAGTGTAATTCATATTCTTCTTTAGTAGGATGTAATACTAATAATTTTTTCTTTATTAATATTTTTTTTATATTATTATTTTTATCTATAGTATGATTTTTTGAAAATTCTAATATAAAAGAATTTTGAATACTAGTCATAGATAAAAAAACATTAGCTAGAAGTTTAGCATCTAATAAAGCTCCATGCATATTACGATTACTTTTATCAATATTAAATCGTGAACATAATGAATTTAAAGAATTACGTTTACCTGGAAATAATTTACGAGATATTTTTAATGTATCTATTATAGAACAAATATTTTCAATATTAGGTATATTATTTTTTAATAAAGATATTTCATAATTTAAAAAATCAATATCAAATTGAGCGTTATGAATAATTAGTTCAGAATGATTTATATAATCTAAAAAATCATTTATAATTTGACTAAATGTAGGTTTATCATATAAAAATTTATTAGTAATACCATGAATATTTAATGCTTCTAAACTTATTATTTTTTTAGGATTAATATATACATGGAAATTATTTCCTGTAATACGACGATTTATTATTTCTACTCCACCTATTTCTATAATACGGTGTCCTTTATAATATGGAGGAGAAGAATTTATTCCTGTTGTTTCTGTATCTAAAACTATTTGACGAATATTTAATTTATTCATAATTTATTTTTTAATTTATATTTATAAATTTTATATAGAGAATTAATATATGTACAAAAATATAAAAATTTTTACTGATGGTTCTTGTATCTATAATCCAGGACCAGGAGGATATGCTGCTATAATAAAATATTATTCACATGAAAAAATTTTTACCCAAGGTTTTTTTTTTACTACAAATAATAGAATGGAATTAATGGCTTCTATTATAGCATTAGAATCTTTAAAAAAACATTTTAATATAAATATTATTACTGATAGTAAATATTTAAAAAAAGGTATAACTACTTGGATACATAATTGGAAAAAATATGGATGGATGTGTTCTAATAAAAAACCAGTAAAAAATATTGATTTATGGAAAAGATTAGATTTAGCATTAATTAATCATAATGTTAATTGGTATTGGATTAAAGGACATGCTGGAAATATTGAAAATGAAAAATGTGATCAATTAGCTCGTTTTTCTGCTAAAAATCCTAATTATCAAGATGTTGGATATATAATAAAAAAATAATAAAATTTTCTTTTAAAAAATAGTTGTTATTTTACAACAATTTGTTTAATTTAAGTTAAATATATTTAAATATTGTTATTTATAATTTTAGAATATATATTCATAATATATTTTAAATAATTTTTTTTATTTTTATAATAAAAAACTGATATATTTAAAATAAACAGACGAACTTAAAACATTCTAAATAAAAATAAAAATAAAAGGATGATAAGTCATGTTAGATAACAATCGTTTACGCATAGCTATGCAAAAATCTGGTCGTTTAAGTGATGATTCTCGTGAATTATTAAAAAAATGTGGTATTAAAATTAATTTACAACAACAACGGTTAATAGCTTTTGCAGAAAATATGCCGATTGATATCTTAATGGTACGTGATGATGATATACCAGGATTAATAATGGAAAGAGTTGTAGATTTAGGCATTATAGGAGAAAATGTTTTAGAAGAAGAAGTTTTAACTCGTCATTCTAGAGGAGAAAATGCCAATTACTTAACATTACGTAGGTTAGATTTTGGTATTTGTAGACTATCAATTGCAATACCTATTGATGAAAATTATACAGGTATTAAATATTTACAAAATATACGTATTGCTACATCATATCCAAATTTATTAAAAAGATATCTTGATAGTTATGGTATACAATTTAAATCTTGTATGTTAAATGGATCAGTAGAATTAGCTCCTAGAGTAGGTTTAGCAGATGCTATATGTGATTTAGTTTCTACTGGCGCTACATTAGAAGCAAATGGTGTAAAAGAAGTAGAAATAATATATGCTTCTAAAGCATGTCTTATACAACGTTATGGAAAAATAATAAGTATTAAACAAAAATTAATTAATAAATTATTAACTCGTATTCAAGGAGTAATTAAAGCTAGAGAATCAAAATATATTATGTTACATGCACCCAATAAAAAATTAAAAGAAATAATTGCTTTATTACCAGGTGCAGAACATCCAACAATATTACCTTTAGCTGGAGAAAATAATAAAGTTGCTATGCATATGGTAAGTAGTGAAACATTATTTTGGGAAACCATGGAAAAATTAAAATTACTTGGTGCTAGCTCAATTTTAGTTTTACCTATTGAAAAAATGATGGAGTAAAAATGAATTTTTTTAAAAATATCATTTATTGGAATTTATGTAATAAAAATCAACAGAAAAGGATATTAACTAGACCAGTAATTTTTTTAGATAAAAATATAAAAAAAGATGTAGCAAATATTATAAAAAAAGTAAAACAAGAAGGTGATAATGCTTTAGAACATTATAATTTATTATTTGACAAAATTAAAGTTGATAAATTAGAAATTCCTGTTGAAAAAATTAATAATGCTAAATTTATTATAAAAAAAGATATTAAAAATGCAATCGATAATGCTTTTCATAATATACATAAATTTCATTCATATCAAATATTAACAACTAAAAAAATAGAAACTACATCTGGAGTATATTGTCAAGAAATTTATCGTCCTATTAATTCTATAGGATTATATATTCCAGGAGGAACAGCGCCCTTATTTTCTACAGTATTAATGTTAGGAATACCAGCACAATTAGCATTATGTCAAAATATTATAATGTGTTCTCCTGCACCTATATCTAATGAAATATTATATACTGCTAATTTATGTAAAATTAAAAAAATTTTTCAAATTGGAGGTGCTCAAGCTATTGCTGCTATGGCTTTTGGAACAAATTCTATACCTAAAGTAAATAAAATTTTTGGTCCCGGAAACTCATTTGTTACTGAAGCTAAAAAACAAATTAGTAATCAAAAAGAAAACAATGAAAATACATCTATAGATATGCCAGCTGGTCCATCAGAATTAATGATAATTGCTGATAAATTTGCTTATACTAATTTTATTATAGCTGACTTAATTTCTCAAGCAGAACATGGAGTTGATTCTCAAGTTATTTTACTTACTCCAGAAGAAAAAATAGCTAAAGAAGTAATTAATGGAATTAATAGTCAAATTATAAATTTACCTAGAAAAGAAATAATAAAACAATCTCTTAATAATAGTTATATTATAATTACAAAAAACATCGATCAATGTGTAGAAATATCTAATAAATATTCTCCTGAACATTTAATGATTCAATGTCATGAATATGAAAAAATATTACCTAATATTATAAACGCTGGATCAATATTTTTAGGTAATTGGGCTCCAGAATCAGTTGGAGATTATGCATCAGGAACTAATCATGTATTACCAACATATGGATGTGCTTTAACTTATTCTAGTTTAGGTGTTTCTGATTTTCAAAAACGTATGACTATTCAGGAATTAACTCCACAAGGATTATTAAATATATCTAATATAGTTGAAATTATGTCAAAAACAGAAAAATTAATAGGTCATAAAAATGCAGTTACTTTAAGAAGTGAATTTATTAAAAAGAAATATTTTTTAGATAAAAATAATAATAAATATAAAACTAATATAAATAAGATAGCTAAAAAAAATATTATTAATTTGATACCATATCAATCAGCAAGATTATTAGATAATAGTAGGTTTGATCATATTTTATTAAATGCTAATGAATCACCAATTACACCTATTTTAAAACTAACTAAAAATACATTTAATAGATACCCAGAACCTCAACCAAAAAGATTAATTAAAAATTATAGTAATTATTGTGGTGTAAATGTTGCTAATATATTAGTAAGTCGTGGTGCAGATGAAGGAATAGAATTATTAATTCGTACATTTTGTAATTATGAAAATGATAAAATATTATTTTTTCCTCCTACATATGGTATGTATCAAATCAATGCAGAAATTTTAGGTATAAAATATAATGCTATTAAAAGTTTAGAAAATTGGCAATTAGATTTATATACAATAAAAAAAAATTTAGATAATGTTAAAATTATTTATATTTGTAATCCTAATAATCCTACTGGAAATTTAATTAATGAAAATGATATAATTGAATTATTAGAAATTACACAAGGAAAATCTATTGTTGTTATTGATGAAGCATATATAGAATTTTGTGTAAAATATACAATAGTACATTTAATAGAAAAATATTCTAATTTAGTTATATTAAGAACTTTATCTAAAGCATTTTCTTTAGCTGGATTACGTTGTGGATTTGTTTTAGCTAATGAAGAAATTATTCATTTATTATTAAAAGTTATTGCTCCTTATCCTATTCCAGAACCTGTAGCAGATATAGCAATACAAGCGTTAAATCGTAAAAATTTAATTTTAATGCATAATAATGTTAATAAATTAATTAATAATAAAAAATTATTAGTAGAAAATTTAAAAAAATGTCATGTTGTAAAAAATATATTTTCTAGTAGAACTAATTATGTTTTAACTAAATTTTTTAATTCTAATTATATATTTAAAGCATTATCAAAGAAAGGAATAATAGTAAGAAACCAAGATCATAATATAGGATTATCTAATTGTTTAAGAATTTCTGTAGGAACAAATTATGAAACAACAAGATTAATTTCTATTTTACAAGAATTATCTTCTTATTAAAAGGAAAATATAAAATGCTTAATAAAGTACTTTTTATTGATAGAGATGGAACTTTAATTTCAGAACCTAAAGATAATTATCAGATTGATAATATTAATAAATTAATATTTGAACCAAATGTTATTTTAACTTTATCAAAATTAAAAAAATTTTCTTATTCTTTAGTAATAATTACTAATCAAGATGGATTGGGTACAAAAAATTTTCCTAAAAAAAATTTTGATATTCCTCATAATTTTATGGTTAATATTTTTAAATCACAAGGTATAGAATTTAATGATATTTTTATATGTCCACATTATCTTCAAGATAATTGTATATGTAGAAAACCAAAAACAAATATGTTGAAATCATATTTAAATAATACTTTAGATAAACAAAATAGTTACGTAATAGGAGATCGTTTAACTGATATAGAGTTATCAAAAAATATAGGAATTAAAGGTATTTTATATAATAAAAAAACATGTAATTGGAAAAGTATTTTATTAAAATTAACAAAAAATAATAGATATGCAAGAATAAAAAAAAATACAAAAGAAACTTCAGTTTTAGTTGAATTGTGGTTAGATAAAAAAGGTCAAAGTTTTATTAATACTGGTATTAGTTTTTTTAACCATATGTTAGAACAAATAGCTATACATGGAGATTTTATTTTAAATATTAATGTAAAAGGAGATTTAAATATTGATGATCATCATACTGTAGAAGATACTGCATTAACATTAGGATTAGCTTTATCAAAAGCTTTGAATAATAAAAAAGGAATAAATAGATTTGGATTTCTATTACCTATGGATGATTCATTAGCTGAATGTGCTATTGATCTTTCTGGTAGACCTTACTTACAATATAATGCAAAATTTAATAGTACAAAAATTGGTGATTTTAGTACTGAAATGGTTAAACATTTTTTTTATTCTTTATCATATTCTATGTTATGTAACATATATTTAAAAGTGAAAGGTGATAATGACCATCATAAAATTGAAAGTTTATTTAAAGCCTTTGGTAAGTCATTAAATCAAGCAATTAATATTGTTAACAATAAAATTCCTAGTTCAAAAGGAATATTATAATGAATATTATAATTATCAATACATTTTCTGGAAATTTTTTTTCTTTAAAATCTACTATTAAAAAAATAGGATTTTATGCAAAAATTACTAATAATCCAGATATAATTTTAAATGCTGATAAAATTTTTTTACCAGGAGTAGGATCAATAAATTCAGCAATGAAAAAATTAAAACATGATAATCTATTAAATATTATTAAATGTTGTAAAAAAGATATATTAGGTATTTGTTTAGGAATGCAATTATTAGGAAAATATAGTCAAGAAAATCAAGGAGTTTATACTTTAGGAGTATTTGATATTAAAGTAAATTTAATTCAAAATAAATGTTTACCTATACCTCATATGGGATGGAATACAGTAAACTATATTGATAATCAACCACTTTTTAAAAATATTAAACAGAATTCTTATTTTTATTTTGCTCATAGTTATGCTATGAATATTAATAATTATACAGTTGCTTATAGTAATTATGTTCAATTATTTAGTTCTGTAATCCAAAAAAATAATTTTTTTGGAGTACAATTCCATCCAGAATGTTCTGGAATAAATGGTATTCAATTAATTAAAAATTTTTTAGAAATGTAAATATATGATAATTCCAGCAATAGATTTAATACAAGGAAAAGTTGTAAGATTATTACAAGGTAAATTTAATTCTAAATATAAATATTCTTTTAATCCTTTATTTTATATAAAAAATTATATTAATAGTGGAGTAAAAAAAATACATATAGTCGATTTAGATGGAGCTAAATATCCTAAAAAAAAACAAATTAAATTATTAAAATTTATAATATCTCATATTAAAATACCATTACAAATAGGTGGAGGAATTAGAAATCAAGAAGATATTGATTTTATATTTAATTTAACACCAATATCTCAAATTGTTATAGGATCTTCTGCAATTCAAAATTTTAAAACAGTAAAAAAATGGTTTAAAATATATAATCCTAATAAAATTATTTTAGCTTTAGATATAAAAATTGATATTAATAAACAAAAAATATTATTTATTAATGGATGGCAAAAAAATAGTAATTTAAATTTTGAATTTGTAATAGAAAAATTTATTAATATTGGATTAAAAAATGTATTATGTACCGATATATCTAGAGATGGAACATTATCTGGACCTAATATAGATTTGTATAGTGATATTACTAAAAAATATCCTAATATACGTTTTCAAGCATCTGGAGGTATTCATTCTTTAAATGATATAAGTAATTTAAAAAATAGTGGTGTAAAAGATATTATTATAGGTAAAGCATTTTTAGAAAATAAATTTACTTTTAAAGAGGCTAATTTATGTTGGCAAAAAGAATTATTCCATGTTTAGATGTTTATAATGATAAAGTTGTTAAAGGAGTAAAATTTAAAAATCATAAAGTAGTTGGTGATATTTTAACTTTAGCTAAAAAATATTCACAAGATGGTGCAGATGAATTAGTATTTTATGATATTACTGCTTCTATTCATAATAGATCGATTAATAAAAAATGGATATTACAAATTGCAAAAATTATCAATATACCTTTTTGTGTTGCTGGAGGAATTAAATCAATAGATGATGCATCAAAAATATTATTTTTAGGTGCTGAAAAAATATCTATTAATTCTCCAGCATTAGATAATCCAAATTTAATTACTCAATTATCTAAACATTTTGGTAAACAGTGTATAGTTATAGGAATTGACTCCTGGTATGATATAAATAAAAAAAAATATTATGTTTATAAATATACAGGTGATCAAAATTACATTAAAATTACTAATTGGGAAACATCTGAATGGATTAAAACAGTACAAGAATTAGGAGCAGGTGAAATTGTATTAAATATGATGAATCAAGATGGCATACTAAATGGTTATGATTTAATTCAATTAAAAAAAATGAGAAAAATTTGTAAAATACCTTTAATTGCTTCTGGAGGTGCTGGATGTGAAAATCATTTTTATGAAGTATTTCATAAAAATATTAATGTTGATGGAGCATTAGCAGCATCAGTTTTTCATAAAAATATAATTAATATTAAAAAATTAAAAAATTTTTTATTTAAAAAAAATATAGAGATTAGAATATGAAAATTGATATAAATACATTAAATCAATTAAATTGGACAAAAACACATGGATTAATACCAGCTATTATTCAACATAAAATTTCTGGTCAAGTATTAATGCATGGATTTTTAAATAAAGAATCTTTAAAAAAAACATTAGAACTTAAAAAAGTTACTTTTTTTTCTCGTGTAAAAAATCGTTTATGGACAAAAGGAGAAATAACGGGTAATTATCTTTATGTTAAAAATATTATGACTGATTGTGATAAAGATAGTTTACTTATTTTAGTAAATCCTATAGGTAAAACTTGTCATTTAAATATTAATAGTTGTTTTAAAAATAAAAAAATACCAAAGTATACTTTTTTATATTTTTTAGAAAATCTATTAGAAAAACGTAAGAATAGTAATTTGAATGATTCTTACACTTATAATTTATATAAAAGTGGTACAAAAAGGATATCCCAAAAAGTTGGTGAAGAAGCTATAGAAACTATATTAGCAGTTAATGATAATAATTACCAAGAAATTATTAATGAAACATCTGATTTAATATATCATTTATTAGTTTTATTAAAAAATAAAAATATTAATTTTAGTGAAATTATTGAAAATTTACAAAAAAGAAATAATAATTAATATTGAATAAATTTTTTATATTCAAAATTAATAAAATATTTAATTTTATAGTATATATCGACTAATATCTTCATTTAAAATTAATGTATCAAGGTGTTTACTAACATAATGTTTATCAATAGTAATTGATTTATTATTATATTCAGCAGCGTCAAAAGAAATATCAGACATTAAATGTTCTAAAACAGTATGTAGTCTTCTAGCTCCTATATTTTCTGTTGTTTCATTAACTCTCCAAGCAGACTCAGCTATTCTCTTAATACCATCTGAGGTAAATATTATATTTACTTTTTCAGTAGCTAATAAAGCTTTATATTGAACTGTTATAGATGCATTTGGTTCTGTTAAAATTCTTTCAAAGTCATGAGTAGTTAAAGCTTTTAATTCTACTCTAATAGGTAATCTACCTTGTAATTCAGGAATTAAATCTGAAGGTTTTGATGTTTGAAAAGAACCTGAAGCAATAAATAGTATATGATCTGTTTTTACCATTCCATGTTTTGTTGATATTGTACATCCTTCAACTAAAGGTAATAAATCACGTTGTACACCTTCTCTAGAAATATCAGAAGATGTATTATTACTTCTTCTACAAATTTTATCTATTTCATCTAAAAAAACAATTCCATGTTGTTCTACTGCTTCTATTGCTCTATGCTTTATTTCTTCATTATTAACTAATTTATTTGCTTCTTCTTCTATTAATAATCTAATAGCATTTTTAATTGTTAATTTACGTTTTTTTTGTTTACTACCACTAAAATTTTGAAATAATGATTGTAATTGATTAGTCATTTCTTCCATTCCTGGAGGAGCCATTATTTCAATTCCCATAGGGGTAGTAGATAAATTAATTTCAATTTCTTGATTATTTAATTCACCATTTCTTAATTTTTTTCGTAATTGTTGTCTGTTAGATATAATATTATTATTTTCTTCTTTATTCCAATTAATTTTAGAATTTGGCATAAGTACATTAAGAATACGTTCTTCAGCCATTTCTTTTGCTCTATAACAATTTTTTTTAAATTCTTGTACACGAATCATTTTAATAGCAGAATCTGTTAAATCACGAATAATAGAATCTACTTCTTTACCAACATAACCTACTTCAGTAAATTTAGTTGCTTCAACTTTTATAAAAGGTGCATTTGCTAATTTTGCTAAACGACGAGCAATTTCTGTTTTTCCAACACCAGTTGGTCCTATCATTAAAATATTTTTAGGAGTAACTTCTTGTCTTAAATTTTCATTAAGTTGCATTCGACGCCAACGATTTCTTAATGCTATAGCTACTGCTTTTTTTGCACTATCTTGACCTATAATAAATTTATCTAATTCATCAACAATTTCACGTGGAGTCATAGACATAACAAGTATTTTCCTCATATTTACTTATTTAGATAATAATTTTTCAATAGTAAAATTATGATTAGTATATATACAAATATCCCCTGCTATATTTAATGATTTTTTTACTATTTCATATGCACTTAAACTAGTATTTTCAAATAAAGCTCTTGCAGATGCTTGAGCATATGGTCCTCCAGAACCTATTGTAACGATATCATTTTCAGGTTGAATAACATCTCCACTTCCTGTAATAATTAATGAAGTTATTTTATCTGCAATAACTAATAATGCTTCTAATTTACGAAGTAAACGATCTGTTCTCCAATCTTTTGCTAATTCTACAGCTGATTTTGTTAAGTTACCTTGATACATCTCTAATTTCTGTTCAAATAATTCAAATAAAGTAAAAGCATCAGCAGTACCACCTGCAAAACCCGCTATTACTTTATTATTATATAACTTACGAATTTTTTTAACATTACCTTTCATAATAGTATTACCAAGAGTAGCTTGACCATCACCACCGATAACAACATATCCATTTTTTCTTACACTAACAATCGTTGTCATAAATTATCTTCAATTATTTTTAACAATTTTATAAGAATAATAAATTAATTTTATTTTAGTAAATGTGTTATTCTTTATAAATAAATTTTAAATTTTTACTCAAATAGTAAAATATTTCTATTTATTTTGATATTTTTAATTTTAAAAATTGACAATTTATTATAAAATTAATATAAAAATATTTTATTTTAATGTAATAATTAGAATTATTAAATATCTAATATAAAAAAGTTTTTCTAAACTATTTTTTTAAAATAAATTAATGTTAATTATAACATATATTTTATTTAAAACAATAATTTTATATTATTACATGATTATAAGTAGTAATTAATAATGTATAAAAATATTTTAGCAATTGATACTTCTAATGAATATTGTTCTGTAAAACTATCTAAAAATAATAAAATATTTAGTTTAATTAAATTTTGTCCTAACAAACATACAAAATACATATTATCTATGATAAATAATATTTTAAAAGATTCAAAAATAATATTATCAGATATTAATTTATTAGTTTATAATGCAGGACCAGGAAATTTTTCTAGTATGAGAGTAGGTATTACAGTTATTGAAACATTATCATATTCTTTAAATATTAATAAAATAGGATTATCACATTTAATGATGATCGCTGAACAAACATGGATAAACACAGGAATTAAAAATGTTATAACTACAATTAAATATAATAAAATAAATATGTATTTTGCATTATATAAAAAAAATAAAAAAGGATTATGGATTGGTAAAAAAAGTGAATGTGTATTACATAATAATGATTTAATTAAAAAAATATTAAGATTAAAAGGAAAATGGATATTAGTTTCTAATATTGATTATTCTGTAAAATATAAAATAATAAAACTATTAAATAAAAATTTAAAATTAGAATTTATACAAAATTTATCTGTATCATTTAAAGCTATAATTAATATTATTAATAATTTTATTTTAAATAAGAAAAAAATATTTAATAATATTAATTATATTAAAAATATTTTTTAACATTATATTTTTATTATATTTTTATTATATAATTTTTTAGTAATATTTATACTTGTAATTTCATTTATAAAGGTATATTTTACTGATCTATATATTAAATTTAAAATTTAACTTAAAATAATTATAAAAAAGATTATATTATGAACGATTCAGTAAAATTAGATTTATTATCTTATAGATTTAGAGGATTTTATCCTGTTGTAATTGATATTGAAACATCAGGTTTCAATCCTAAAAATAATGCTATATTAGAAATAGGTTTAATAACTCTTAAAATGAATAATGGATGGTTAGAAAAAAATGAAATATTACATTTCCATATTATTCCATTTGAAGGTTCATATATATCTCCTGATGCTTTAGCTTTTAATAAAATTAATATAGATTCTCCTTTAAGAAGAGCTGTAACTGAAAATATAGCATTTAATATTATATTTAATAAAATTTATAATGAAATTAAAAAAAATAAATGTAAAAAAGCAGTAGTAGTAGGTCATAATGCTAGTTTTGATCATAGCTTTATTATGGAAGCTTCAAAACGTATTAAAACAAAATATCATAATCCATTTCATCATTTTGTTACTTTTGATACAACATCTATGAGTGGATTATTATTAGGACAAACTGTATTAGCTAAATCTTGTCATGCTTTAGGTATATCTTTTGATAATAACCAAGCACATTCAGCTTTATATGATACAGATAAAACTGCTGAATTATTTTGTAAATTAGTAAATAAATGGAAAAAGATAGGAGGTTGGCCACCTATTAAATTATATAAAAATTAATTATTAATTTTTAATTAAATTATTTTTTATTAAAATATTATTTAATTCTTTATTACAATACATATGATATAGGATATCATATCCTCCTATTAATTCTCCGTTAATCCATAGTTGTGGGAAAGTTGGCCAATTAGAATATTTAGGTAAATATTCTCTTATATCAGGATTATTCAAAACATTAATATAAATAAATTTTACTTTACATGATATTAAAATTTTTGCAGCTTTATCTGAAAATCCACATTTTGGATTTGTAGGAGATCCTTTCATATATAAAATAACAGGATTATTAGATATTTGTTTTTTTATTTTTTCAAAAGTTTTCATATAATTCTACTCTAATTTATTTTATTAATTATATTTAATTCATAATTTAATATAATTAAATATATCCATTATATTATAAAATTCATTAATATAAAAGTAAATATATAACAATATAAAAATAAATATTTATTGATATAACACAAATAAAATATTATTAAAAAATAAATAATTTTATTAGATTACATAAATTTTAAAAAATTAAAGGTATATGTGTGCAAAAATATTTCATAGAAACAAAAAAATTATTTAATCTTGCTATCCCTGTTCTTTTTGCACAAATAGCTCAAATTTCTATAGGATTTATTAATAATATAATGATAGGAACTTTTAGTAATACAGATATGGCTGTAATATCTATTGGAACTGCAATATGGTTACCTGTAATATTATTAGGACATGGAATATTATTATCTTTAATACCTATTATTTCTCAATTAAATGGGTCTGGTAATCGTATTCATATAGCAAATCAAATTAAACAAGCAAATTTATTAGTGATAATTATATCAATATTTATTATGTTTTTTTTATATAAAATTGGTTATTTGCTTACATTTATACCAAATATTAATAAATTATTAATTTTAAAAACTAATTATTATTTAAAAATTATTTTATGGAATACTCCTGGATATTTATTTTTTCAAGTTTTACGTTGTAAATGTGAAGGTCTATCGTTAACAAGACCTTGTATGATTATTAGTTTTATTGGTTTATTATTATTTATTCCTATAAATTATATTTGTATATATGGTTATTGGATATTACCTAAATTAGGAGGTATTGGAAGTGGATTTTCTGTAATAATAATATATTGGATAATGTTTTTTATTATAAAATTATGGATTTCTAATTCAATATATTTTAATGATATTAAAATAATTAATAAATTAAGTAAACCAAATAAAAATATATTATATCAATTTATTAGAATTGGTTTTCCTATTGCTTTATCTATTTTTTTTGAAGTTACATTATTTACTTTAGTATCTTTATTTATATCTCCTATGGGTATAGAAAAAATTGCTAGTCATCAGATAGCTTTGAATTATAGTTCATTAATATTTGTTTTTCCTTTTGCATTAGGTGTTGCCGTAACTATTAGAGTAGGGCATTGTTTAGGTTTAGGATATAAAAAACAAGCAGTTATAATTAGTTGGAATGCTCAAATTATTGGAATAATTATATCTATTTTTACTTCTTTTATTAGTATTTTTTTTAGAAAAAATATTGCATCTTTATATAGTTCTAATCAAGAAATAATTTATTTATCTTCATATTTAATTTTATTATCAGGTATTTATCAATTATCAGATTCTATTCAAGTTATAGGATGTGGTATATTAAAAGGATATAAAGATACAATTGCTATTTTTTTTATTACTTTTATTTCTTATTGGATTTTAGGATTTCCTATTGGATATATTTTATCAGTTACTAATTGGATTGTTTCTTCACCTATGGGACCTTCAGGATTTTGGATAGGTTTTATTATAGGTTTGACTTCATCTGCTATATTAATAATATATCGTATTATAAACATACAAAAACTTCTAAATTAATTATTTTTATGATATTATTACTAAAAATTTTATGCGTTCTTAGCTCAGTAGGTTAGAGTATCATTATGACATGATGATGGTCAGAGGTTCGAATCCTCTAGAACGCATAAATTATTTTTTTAAATTAATTATATAAATAAAAAATATTTAAAATAGTTAATATTTTTAATAAAAATTATTTTAAAAACTAAATCTTAATTAATTTTTAATAATTATTATAAATAATTATTTTTTTAATATTATTATTAAAAAATAATGATAAAAAAATTAATATGTTAATTAAAAAATAATTTATGATTACAAATAATCTATATAAATTAATAAAATTAGGTATTTTAAAAATAAAAGAAAAAATTTATAATTTAGGTTTAGATAATAATAAATTTAAATATTTAATATAATTAAACTTTTTTAAAACAAAGTCATAATTTTATTACTAATAATAAAAAAGATTTAGAATAATTACTTATTTAACATTAGTAGAAAAATTTTAAATATAATTTTTAATACTTTATTTAAAAAATTTAAAATAGCTATGAGTTAATATATATTAATTTTTTAAATGTACTAAATTTAGTATAAATAAAGATATATTAGAAATAAAAAAATATTATAAGTAATTTCTATTAAAATATCATATATTTTTATATTATATAATAATAATATATATAAAATTAAAAATTTATTATTTAATATTTGTATTATATTTAATCTTTATAAATTTTTATTTAAAAATATTAATATAATTTATTACTAATATTTAAATATTATTTCCAATATAATAAACAAAAATTTTTTTTACCTCTACGTAATAATGTAAACTGATTAAATATTTTATTTTCTTTAGTAAAATAAAATAAAATATTTGTTTGTTTTTGATTATTTATATAAATTGAATTAGATTCAATCATATTTTTTGCATGACTACGAGAATTAGCTAATTTACTTAATATTAAAACTTCTTGTAAAGAATAATTTTTATTGTCTAAAATAATATTTTTAATTCCATTATGTAATAATATATCAAAATCATTTTTAGATAAATTATTTAATTTTTTATAAAAAATATAATTAGTAATTTTTTTAGCAGATTCTAATTTATTTTTACCATGAACTAAACAAGTCATATATTCAGCTAATATATTTTGAGCACTATTTTTTTTTATTGAATTATTATTAGATTTTTGTAAATCTTCAATAATATCTATTTTTATAGAAGTAAACATTTTTAAAAAATTATAAACTAAACTATCATCAATATTTAACCAAAATTGAAAAAAATCATATGGACTAGTTTTAAGATGATTTAACCATATTGTTTTATTTTCTGTTTTTCCGAATTTAGTACCATCATTTTTAGTAATTAATTGATTAGTTAATCCAAATACTTGTTGTTTATATAATTTTTTTATTAAATCAATTCCTGAAATAATATGTCCCCATTGATCTGAACCTCCGACTTGTAACTTTACATCAAAATTTTTATTAAGATAAGCAAAATCATAAGATTGTAATAAATTATATGAAAATTCAGTAAAAGAAATTCCTTGTATATTTTTATTTATTCTATTTTTAATAGATTCTTTATTCATCATTTGATTAATATAAAAATATTTACCTATATCTTTTAAAAAAAATAAAATATTCATTTTACTAAACCAATCATAATTATTTACTATAATTGCACTATTAGATCCACAGTTAAAATCTAAAAAATTTTTTAATTGTAAACTAATTTTATTAATACATTTATTTATAAAATGAATTGTTTGTATTTTTCTTTTTTTTAATTTAAAACTAGGATCACCTATTAGTCCTGTTGCACCACCTAATAAAACAATAGGTTTGTGCCCTAATTTTTGAAAATATCTTAATGTAATTAAAGGTATTAAATGACCAATATGTAAACTATCAGCGGTAGGATCAAATCCACAATATAAATTAATATTTTTTTGCATTAAAATATTTTTTAAATTAATTTTATCTGTTATTTGATTAATAATATTACGATATTCTAATTTTTGTATTAAATCTATTTTATTATTTTTACTTATAATCATTAATTTATATCTCTTTTATTTAAATATTTAAGTAAATAATTTATTGATAGAATAATTTTTCTATAGTAGAAACAGATATTTTAGTATATAAATCTACTTCAATATTAACATATTGATTAATTTTTTTATTAGATAATGAAGTTTTTATAATAGTTTCTGGAATAAGATTAATACTAAATTGATTAATATGAATTTTATCTATTGTTAAACTAATACCATCTATACATATAAAACCTTTTTTTATAATATATTTCATTTGAGATTTATAATATGGTTTTAACCATATTGTTTTAGAATAAACATAATTATTAATTTTAATAATTTTAGCAATACCTGTAATATGTCCTGAAACTAAATGTCCTCCTATAAAATCTATTAATTTTAAAGATTTTTCAATATTTAAATAATCTCCTTTTTTTACTTCTTTAAAAGTAGTAACATCTAGTGTATTTTTAATTATATCAAAATATAATAAATTATTATTTATTTTACTTATAGTTAAACAACATCCATTATTTGCAATAGAATCACCTCTTTTTAAATCATAATTAAAAAAATTAGGTGTTTTTATTATAAGATGTAAAAAATTTTTTTTCTTAATTACTAATTTTATTATTGCTATACATTGAATAATTCCACTAAACATGAATATTATCCTTAATATATTTATTTTTCATATAAATATTAATAATATTTATATGAAAATTTTTTTATATATTTAATTTAATATTATATATACTTTCTTTTATTTTTCGATATGCTTTAAAAATTATTACTTTTCTAGCATTTATAAGTATAAACTCTCCTGTTTTTGGATTTCTTCCTGGTCTAGGATTTTTATTACGTATTTCAAATTTACCAAATCCTGATAATTTTACTGATTCTCCTTTTAATAAGGTTTTTTTTAATTCTTCGAAAAATAAAGATACTAAATATACTGCATCTTTTTTATATATTTTAAATGTTTTAACTAAATATTCAGAAATTTCTTTTTTAGTTAAAGTCATATTTTTCATCTCTTAATATAATTTGAAATTTTATTTTCAATTTATTTATACACAATTGTACAATATTATTAATTTCATTATCATGTAATGTATGAGTAATATCTTGTATAATAAAACTTATTGTAAAACTTTTATATCCTTTAGGAATATTTATTCCTTGATAAACATCAAATAAATTTATATCAATAATTTGTTTTATTTTAGTATTTTTACATTCTTCTATAATGTTTATAAAAGGAATATGTTCTTTAATTATAAAAGAAATATCTCTACGATTTAATGGTAATTTTGATATTTTTTTAATTTTTATTTCTGTAGTATTTAAAATTTTTTCACATTCTAATTCAAATAAAATAGTATTTTCATTAATACCTAAATATGATTGAATATAAGGATGTATTACACCAACATATCCAATAAAAATATTATCTAAATATATAGATGAACTTTGATGTGGATGAAAAACATTTATTTCTGATATAGACCTAAATTCTATTTGATCTGTTTTACCTAAAAAATTAAATATACATTCTATATCTCCTTTTAAATCATAAAAATCTACATTTTTATTAGATAAAGACCAATGTTCTTCATTTAATTTTCCGTTTATTATTCCACCTAACATTAATTTTTGAGATATTCCAAATTCTCTATTTTTATCTATTTTAAAACATAATCCATTTTCAAAAAAACGTAAAGACTTTTGTTGTCTATTTTGATTGTAAATTATATTATTTATTAATCCACATAATAGAGAAGTACGCATAACAGACATTTCTATTGAAATAGGATTATATAATTTAATGAATTTTTCTTTAGGAAACATTAAAGATTGTATTTTAGGATTGATAAAACTATAGTTAATAACTTCATTATACTTTTTATTAATTAAAATATTTTTTATTTTTTGAATATTATTAAATTTAGAAAGTAAATTATTTTTATTTAAAATAAGATTTTGATTAATATTTGTTTCAATTAAATTTATTTTAATATGATTTTCAGGAATATTATTATAACCATATATACGTATAATTTCTTCTATTATATCAGCTTCAATTTTTATATCATATCGCCAACTAGGTATTTGAATAATACAATAATTATTTGTTTTAAATATAATTTTAAATCCTAATTTATTAATTATATCAATTATTTTATTTATTTTTATAAAAAAACCTAATACTTGTTCAATTTTTATAAAATATAATTTAATTTTTTTTAAAATTGAATAATTACTAATATAATTTTGCGTATTAATAACTTTAATATTACTACTTTGACCTCCAAATATTTTTAAAATTAAATTTATAGCTCGAATAATTATTTTTTTTTGTATTAATGGATCTAGTCCTCTTTCATAAAGATATAAAAATGAATTAAATAATTTATATTTATTAGATAATTTTTTTATTATGTCAGGATCTAAAAAAAAACATTCTAATAAAATATTTTTTGTATTCATATTAATAATAATTTCTTTATTTTGTACTAAACTTGGAATAGATAATATTTTTTCTTCATCTTCTAAAATTAAAGTATTTTTTAATAAAGAAATTTTTTTATTATTTTCATCAATTAAAAAATAATTACTAATATTTTCATATTCTTTTATACATATATTACCTTTAATTTTATTAAGATCATAAAAATATACTGGATATCCTAATTCTAGGAATATATAATTACTAATACTTAATAAAGGATTACTATCTGATATTAATATTCCAGATTTTTGTAATCTTTCTTTCATTAAAAATGGTATTTTATTTTGTAAATTAATATCATTAATAATACAAAAAAAATAATTTAAATTATATTTATTAGCATTTTTATTTATAGAAACATTAATTTTATTATTTTGTTTTTTTGGGGTAAAAGAAAATTTATAAGGAAATTTAAATAAATAATTATTTTCTTTTTTTTTAGTGGATAAATCTCTTGCTATACCCATAATACTATAACAATCAGAACGATTATATGGTATATTGATATGTAAAATATTATCATTTAATTCTAAATATTTAAAAGCATCTTGTCCTATTTCAATATCATTATTTAATTCAATTATATAATTTTTATCTTTTTCATATAAATTATTTTCAAATCCTAATATTTTTTTAGAACATAATAATCCTTCTGATTGTAATAAAAAATTAAATTTTTGATTATTTACATATTTTTTATATAAAAATGAATTTATAGTTGCAAAGATTATTTTTATTTTATTTTTACAATTAACTGCATTAGATTGTACTTTATATAATTTATTACTTCCAATATCTATTGTTAAGTTATAAATATTTTTATCTTTATTAAATTCACAATTAACAATTTGTCCTATAAATATATTATCTATTTTTTTTTTACAAATTGGTTCAATTTTTTCTACTTCTAATCCTAACATTGTTAATTGTTCGGATAATATTTCAATATTATTATAAGTAATCCATTCATTTAACCATAATTCACTTAATTTAATCATGTTTTTATTTAAATTGTTTAAGGAAACGTATATCATTTTCAAAAAATAAACGAATATCATGAATATTATAACGTAACATAGCTAAACGTTCTACTCCAATACCAAAAGCTAAACCAGAATATTTTAATAAATTAGGATTAACATTACGTAATACATTAGGATGTACTATACCTGCTCCTAATACTTCAATCCATTTGTTATTTTTTCCTAAAATATCTATTTCTAAAGAAGGTTCTGTAAATGGAAAATAAGATGGTCTAAATCTAATTTTTAATTTTTTATTAAAAAATGATTTTAAAAATAAAGATAATATTCCTTTTAATTCTAGAAAATTAAGATTATTATCTATTAATAACCCTTCTATTTGATGAAACATAGGAGTATGTTTTTTATCATAATCATTACGATATACTTTTCCTGAAGTTAATATTCTTATAGGAGGATTTAAAATTTTCATAATTCTAATTTGTATATTAGAAGTTTGAGTACGTAATAAAATTTTTTTATTTAACCAAAAAGTATCTTGTTCTGTTCTTGAAGGATGATTTTCTGATATATTTAATGCATCAAAATTATGGAAAATATCTTCTATTTCTTGACTTTCTGTAATTTTAAATCCTATTTTTATAAAAAATTTTTCAATATCATTAATTACAGTTGTTATAGGATGTTGAGAACCTATCTTAGTAGATCTACCAGGAAGAGAAATATCAATTTTTTCACTTAAAAGTTTAAATTTTATATTATTATATTCTAATTCATTTTTTCTTTTTTTTATTAATTCTTTTATTTGTTTTTTTACATTATTAATAATTATACTTTTTTTAATTTTATCTTTTGTTGTTAATTTTTTTAAAAGTAAAAATTGTAAAGATATATATCCTTTTTTACCTAAATATTTTACTTTAAAAATATTCAATTCTTTAATATTATTAATTAAATTAATTTCTTTTTTAGCATGTAATATAATTTTATTATGATCAGATATCATTTTTAGATATTCTCATTAATAATTAATATATGTTTAAATTAAAAATTATGTTTTATATAAAATAAAAATATTATAATTAATTAATTTTTATAAAATTTATTAATTTAGTAAATGATTGTTTATCAAAAATAGTTAATTCAGAAAGAATTTTTCTATTAATATTAATATTAGATTTTTTAAATTTATTTATTAAAGAGCTATAAGAAATATTTTCTTGACGAGCAGCAGCATTAATTCTAGTAATCCATAATTGACGAAATTTTCTTTTACGTTGACGTCTATCACGGTAAGAATACTGTCCTGCTTTTATTACGGCTTGAAATGCAGATCTATATGTTCTAGATCTTGATCCATAATATCCTTTAGCTTCTTTAAGAATTTTTTTATGTCTAATATGAGAAATTACACCTCGTTTAATTCTAGTCATGTAATTAAAATCTCCTATTTTTTAAAATTATATTTTTATAAATTTTCTTATAAATATGGTAAACAAGATTTTAACGAATGTGAATCTCCTTTAAAAACTAATTTTTTTTTCCTTAATAAACGTTTTTGTTTAGTTTTTTTCTTCGTTAATAAATGTCTCAAATTAGCTTGTTTATGTTTAAATTTTCCAGAACTAGTTTTTTTAAAACGTTTTGCAGCACTACGTAAAGTTTTAAGTTTTAACATAATTATTATAATCCGAAAATTATTTTAAAAGAAAAAGAATAATATTCTTTTATAATATAATTTTTATTAATAAATTTTTATAGTTATTTTTTTTTAGGTGATAATATCATTATCATTTGACGTCCTTCAATTTTTTTAGGAAAATATTCAACTAAAGATAAATAATTCAAATCATTTTTTATTCTGTTTAACATATCAAAACCAATTTGTATATGTACCATTTCTCTACCTCTAAATCTAAGAGTTACTTTTATTTTATCTCCTTTTTGTAAAAAACGAATTAAATTACGTAATTTAACTTGATAATCTCCTTCATCTGTACCTGGTCTAAATTTAATTTCTTTTAATTGAATAATTTTTTGTTTTTTCTTTTGTTTTCTTGATGCTTTATTTTTTGCGTACAAAAATTTACCATAATTCATTATACGACATACAGGTGGATCTGCATTTGGACTAATTTCTACTAAATCTAATCCAATTTCTTTTGCTTTTATTAATGCAGTTTTTAAATTAACAATACCAATTTGTTCACCTTTAAAACCTATTAATCTAATTGTATTAGTTTTAATATTTTCATTTATTTTATTAGGTCTTAGTTGTATTATTTTTTTTCCACTTTTAATATCCTATTCCTCCAATTGATGAATATCATAATTATTAATTTCTTTCTTTACTTTCTTAATAATATCATGAATATTCATAATTCCCAAATCTTTACCGAAACAATTACGAATTGATACCGTATTATTTTCTATTTCTTTATCCCCACATATTAAAATATAAGGTATATGTTGTATAGTATATTGTCTAATTTTAAAAGATATTTTTTCATTTTTTAAATCTACTTTAACACGAATATTATTTTTTTTTATTATTTCTAATAAATTCATAGCATAATGAATATGATTATGGTTTATATTAATTATAATAATTTGTAATGGAGCTAACCAAATAGGAAGATAACCAGAATATTCTTCTAGAAGAATACCAATAAATCTTTCTATAGAACCTAAAATAGCACGATGAATTATTACAGGTGTTTTATGTTTATTTTTAGAATCAATATAAAATAAATTTAAACAATTTGGTAATGTAAAATCTAATTGTATTGTACCACACTGCCACTCACGATTTAAACAATCAAAAAAAGAAAATTCTATTTTTGGTCCATAAAAAGCTCCTTCACCAATTTGGTAATTAAAAATAATATTTAATTTTTTTAAAACCATAGTTAAATCTTTTTCAGTTTTATCCCAAATATCATCATTTCCAATACGATTGATAGGTCTTGTAGATAATTTTACTAAAAATTTTTTAAAACCAAAAATTTGATAAATTTCATACATCATATTAATACAATTTTCAATTTCTATTGCAACTTGTTCTTGTGTACAAAATATATGAGCATCATCTTGAGTAAAACTACGTAATCTCATTAAACCATGTAAAGAACCAGATGGTTCATTTCTATGACAAATACCAAATTCTGCTATTCTTAAGGGTAAATCTTTATATGATTTTAATCCTTGTTGAAAAATTTGTATATGTCCAGGACAATTCATAGGTTTAACACAATAATCTCTATTTTCTGAAAATGTACTAAACATTGCATGTTTATAAATTTTCCAATGTCCTGTATTTTTCCAAATGATACTATCTGTTATTAATGGTGTTTTAACTTCTTGATAATTATATTTTTGAAGTTTTAAACGTAAAAATTTTTCTAATTCATGAAAAATAATATAACCATTATTATGCCAAAAAACCATTCCTGGTGATTCATTTTGGAAATGATATAAATTAAGTTTTTTCCCAAAAATTCTATGGTCAATTGCTAATAACTTGTTTTTATTAAATAATTTTATTTCTTTTTTATATTTTTTATTATTTAAATTAGATGAATTATTATTTTGTTGCATTTTTTTCTTTTATGTTAATTAATGTAATTTTATAAGATTTAAAATAATTAATTTATATAATATATATTATATTAAATTATATATTATAAATTTATAAATTAAATAAAATTATCTATATATTTAATATTCATTACTAATAATTATTATTAATAATATGTTCTTTATATAATAATAAAATTATTAAAAGATAAAAATTAAAATTAAATTTTTTGTCCATAAGTTATTCTTTCATTTCCATTATAATCTAAACAAGTTTTTATATTTTTAAATTTTTTTTCTTTTAATATTTTTATAACTTGTTTAGATTGATTAAATGAATGTTCTAAAATTATCCATCCAAAATGATTTAAATATTTTATAGATTGTAAAATAATAGAATTAAAATTAGACAATCCATTATCTTCTGCAATTAAAGATGATATTGGTTCAAATTTTATACTTTTTTCTAAATAAAAATAATCTTTATATTCAATATAAGGAGGATTACTTACAATAATATCAAATTTTTTATTATTTAAATTACTGAACCAATTACTTTGTATAAAAGTAACATTATAAATTGATAATTTATTTGCATTATTTTTTGCAATATTAATTAATTCTGGAATAATATCTATTCCAATAATATTTAATTTATTATACTCACTAGCTATAGCCAAAGCTATAGCTCCAGTTCCTGTTCCTAAATCTAATACATTTTTTGTATTAAATGTAATTTTTTTTAATGTATGTTCTACTAAAATTTCAGTATCTGATCTAGGTATAAAAGTTAATGGTGAAACATGTATTTTTAATGACCAAAATTCACAATATCCTAATATATAAGCAATTGGTTCACCATAAATTCTTCTATTTAAAAGATGCATTAATTTTTTTAATTGTATATTATTTAAGTTTTTTTCATAAAATTCATAAATCCAAAATTTAGATTTTTTAATAACAAAAGATAATAATATTTCAGATTCTAATTTAAAAAAATCTATTTTATTTTTTTTTAAAATATTATTAGCATAATATAACCATGTTTTAATTTTCATTTACTTTTGACGTAGATAATAATAAATCAGTATGATATTTATTTATAATATGTTTAATTAAAATATCTAATTTTCCATTCATAATTTCATCTAATCTATAAACTGTTAAATTAATACGGTGATCTGTTACTCTCTTTTGAATAAAATTATATGTGCGGTTTCTATCAGAACGATCTCCAGTTCCTAATAAATTTTTTCTTTTTAACGATTCATTTTTATTTCTTTTAGCTATTTCTGCTGCATTAATTCTTGCTACTAAGACTGATAGAGCTTTAGATTTATTTTTATGTTGAGATCTTTCATCTTGACATTCAACAACAATTCCTGTAGGTATATGAGTAATACGAATAGCAGAATCAGTTGTATTAACATGTTGACCACCTGCACCAGAAGAACGAAAAGTATCAATTTTTAAATCATTATTATTAATTTCTGGCATTTCAGATTTAGATAATTCTGGCATAACTGCTACAGTACATGTAGAAGTATGAACTCTTCCTTGTGATTCTGTTTCAGGAACTCTTTGTACTCTATGACCACCAGATTCAAATCTTAATTTTCCATATACACCATTACCAATTATTTTTAATATAATTTCTTTATACCCACCATAATCACCATAATGAACATTAATTATTTTAACTCTCCAACCTTTTGATTCAGCATAACGAATATACATTCGATAAATATTTCCTACAAAAATAGCTGCTTCATTTCCTCCTGATCCAGCTCTAATTTCTAAAAAACAATTTCTATTATTTTCATCATTATTTTTAGATAATAAAAGCATTGTAATTTCTTTTTCTATTTTTTTTTGTTTAATTTTAATATTTTTATTATCTTCTAAAACAATAGAATATATCTCTTCATCATATAATAATTCTTGATTATTATTTAATTCTGATTCTAATTTTTTCCATTTAATAAATGGTTTTATTATAAGAGATAAATTAATATATTCCATTGATAAAACACGTAAATTTTTTTGATTATTATATATTTTATAATTACTTAATTTTTTTTCAATATATATATAACGTTTATGTAATAAATTAAGTTTTTTAATAATAGAATGATTCATAAATTAAATTTTATTTTATAAATTTTATTTAAATAGAATATATAACAAATAAATTAAAAATTTATAAAGTTATATTAATAAAATGTACTATATTTTATCATATATATGATATTTTTATATATATTTAAAATTTTTTATCTTTCTGAAAGAATTATTATTTTTATAATATTATTTAAGGAATATATTATGTCTGATATGAAATTATTTTCTGGAAATGCTATTCCAGAATTAGCACAAAAAATAGCAGATCATTTATATACTAATTTAGGAAAAGCATATGTAGGTAAATTTAGTGATGGAGAAATTTCTGTTCAAATAAATGAAAATGTTAGAGGAGATGATGTTTTTATAATTCAATCTACTTGTAACCCTACAAATGATAATTTAATTGAATTAATTATTATAGCAGATGCATTAAGAAGAGCTTCTGCAGGTAGAATAACAGCAGTTATTCCATATTTTGGATATTCAAGACAAGATCGTAGATTAAGATCTGCAAGAGTACCTATTACAGCAAAAGTTATAGCTGATTTTTTATCTGGTGTAGGTATAGATAGAGTTTTAACAGTAGATTTACACGCAGAACAAATTCAAGGTTTTTTTGATATACCAGTAGATAATGTTTTTAGTAGTTCTATTTTTATCGAAGATATGACAAGAATATTTTTAGATAAACCTGTAATAGTATCACCAGATATTGGAGGTGTAATACGTGCTAGAACAATAGCAACAACATTATTAAATGGTACTGATATGGCTATTATAGATAAAAGAAGATCTAAATCTAATGTATCTGAGGTTATGCATATTATTGGAGATATTGTAAATCGAGATTGTATTTTAATAGATGATATTATCGATACAGGTGGAACATTATGTCAAGCAGCAAAAGTATTAAAAAATAATGGAGCTAAACGTGTTTTTGCATATGCAACTCATCCAATTTTTTCTGGTAATGCTATAAATAATTTTTCTAATTCTTTAATAGATGAAATTATAGTATGTGATACTATTCCATTATCAAATAAAATAAAAAAATTAAAAAATATAAGAAAATTAACTTTATCAGAAATGCTTGCAGAATCTATTCGAAGAATAAATAATGAAGAATCTATTTCTGTAATGTTTAAAGATTAATATAGGATATATTCTTTGAATACTATAAAAATCATTGTTGGTTTAGGTAATATTGGAACAAAATTTATTGGATCACGTCATAATATTGGATCTGATTATATTAATTATCTTGCTAATTACTTTAAAATAAAATTAAAAAAAATAGAAAAATTACGTAGTTATATTGGTTTTATTAATTTATATAATAAAAAAATAATTTTATTAATTCCTAATTCTTTTGTAAATAATTCTGGTAAATCAATATTACTTACATCTTATTTTTATAAAATTACTTTAAATAATATTTTAATTATACATGATGAATTAGATTTTATTCCAGGAAAAATAAAATTTAAATATGGTGGAGGAAGTGGAGGACATAATGGATTAAATGATATTATAAAAACTTTTAATAATAAATTATTTTACAGATTAAGAATAGGTATTGGTCATCCTATACATAAATCCAAAATAAATAATTTTGTATTAAATAAACCAACAATAATAGAAAAAAAAATAATTTATTTTGCTATGAAAAATATAATTAATGCAATTAAAATTTTTATAAATACAAATAGTTTTTGTAAAGCTATGAATTATCTCCACTCTAAATAAATTAGAGGATTAAAATAACTGTGAAATTAAAATGTGGTATAATTGGATTACCTAATGTAGGAAAATCAACTTTATTTAATGCATTAACTAATTCAAATGTTAATGCATCTAATTATCCTTTTTGTACAATAGAACCTAATATTAGTATTGTTAATGTACCTGATAAAAAATTAGAGATATTATCTGAAATTGTACAATCTAAAAAAATTATTCCATCTACAATTAAATTTGTAGATATAGCAGGTTTAATTAAAGGAGCATCTAAAGGACATGGATTAGGAAATAAATTTTTAAATAATATAACAGAAATGAATGTTATTATTCATGTAGTACGTTTTTTTGATGATGAAAATATATTACACATATCACCTAATATTAATCCTATTAATGATATTAATATAATTAATAATGAAATTATTCAATTTGATATTAATTTATGCACAAAATTAATATCAAATTTATCTATAAAAAATAATTTTAAAAAAAATAATCAAATTATAGATTTATTAAATTTATGTTTGAATAAATTAAAAAAAAATAAATTACTTAATACAATAAACTTAAGTATAGAAGAATTAATAATTCTTAATAAGATTAAATTATTGACTATAAAACCAATGATTATTATTGCGAATATAAATGATAATAAATTATTTAGTAAATTATATTTAGATCAATTACAATTTATATCTAAAAAATATAATACTATAAATATATGTGTAAAATTAGCGTTAACTAAAATTAATAAATTACAAAATTATTTTTTAGATAAAATTATAATAACTAGTTTTAATTTATTAAATTTAATTACATTTTATACCGTGGGTATAAAAGAAGTAAAATCATGGAGTATTATTAAAGGAACAATTGCATTAGAAGCAGCAAAAAAAATTCATAGTGATATTAAAAGAGGTTTTATTAGAGCTAAAATAATAAATTATAATGATTATATTTTTTATAAAAATGAAAATAAATTAAAATTAGCAGGGAAAATTAGATTAGAAGGTAAAAATTATATTATTAAGAATAGAGATATAATTCATTTTCTTTTTAAAGTTTAATAAACTAAATTACTTATATATTTTTATATACAATTAATTTTATTTATAGTAAATTTAAATTGATTTATTATGAATATTTATTCTTAAAAACATATATTTCATAAATATAAATAATATTTAATTATCATTTTAATCATATTATTTTACTAATATTATTAGTTAAATTTGAGAAATATAATATGAAAATTATAAAACCTACATTAGAATTAATTACAACTAAAACTATTTATATAGAAAATCCTACTTTTATATTTAATAAATTATGTAAACAAAAAAAATATACTTTATTATTAGAATCAGTAGATATTAGTAGTAAAAATAATTTACAAACTTTACTTATTATTGATAGTTCATTAAGAATTAGTTCTATTAAGAATACTGTTATGATTGAATCATTTTCTGAAAATGGAAATTTATTATTACAATTATTAGATAAATTTTTACCTAAAAATATCTCTAATCAAAAAAAAATAAATAGTCGTTTCTTAATTTTTCCAGAAATAAAAAAATTTGAAGATGAAGATACAAGATTAAAATCATTATCTGTATTTGATATACTAAGATATATACTAAAATTAGTAAAATTGCCTAATAATAAAAAAAGAAAATCTATGTTTTTAGGAGGACTATTTTCTTATGATTTAATATATAATTTTGAAAAATTACCAAAAAGAATAAAAAATCAAAATATATGTCCTGATTATTGTTTT
Source organism: Enterobacteriaceae endosymbiont of Plateumaris pusilla (assembly GCF_012562765.1). GTDB lineage: Bacteria > Pseudomonadota > Gammaproteobacteria > Enterobacterales > Enterobacteriaceae. The sequence continues at coordinate 108,865 of NZ_CP046226.1, read as the reverse complement.
TATTTATCTGAAATATTATTAATAATAGACCATAAAAAAAAAACATCAAATTTACAAGCTAGTATTTATATACCAAATAAAAAAGAATTTATAAGATTAAAAAAACGTATTAAAGATCTTGATAAACAAATAAAAAAAACAATCACATTTCCTTTAATTAATATTAAACAAACAAATATTAATAATATTCCTTATACATGCAATCAAAATGATTATGAATATTGTAATATAATAAAAAAACTAAAATCTTATATTAAATTAGGAGAAATTTTTCAAGTAGTACCATCAAGAAAATTTTTTTTACCATGTTATAATCCTTTAGCTGCATATGATATTTTAAAAACAATTAATCCTAGTCCATATATGTTTTTTATGCAAGATAAAGAATTTATTCTATTTGGAGCTTCTCCTGAAAGTTCATTAAAATTTAATTCTATCAATAGACAAGTAGAATTATATCCAATTGCTGGTACTAGATCAAGAAAATATATTAATAATATTTTAAATTTAGATTTAGATAGTCGTATTGAATTAGAAATGAGAACAGATCAAAAAGAAATGTCAGAACATTTAATGTTAGTTGATTTAGCAAGAAATGATTTAGCAAAAATATGTATTCCTGGAAGTAGATATGTAGCTGATTTAACTAAAGTTGATCGTTATTATTACGTAATGCATTTAGTATCTAGAGTTGTAGGTGTACTTAATGTAGATTTAGATGCTTTACATGCTTATCGTGCATGTATGAATATGGGTACTTTAACTGGTGCACCAAAAGTACGTGCTATGCAATTAATAGCTGAAGTTGAAAAAGAACAAAGAGGTAGTTATGGAGGAGCTATTGGTTATTTAACAGCACATGGAGATTTAGATACATGTATCATAATACGTTCTGCTTATATTCAAAATAATACAGCTACTGTACAAGCAGGAGCAGGAATAGTATTAGATTCAGAACCACAATCTGAAGCAAATGAAAGCTTTAATAAAGCAAAAGCAGTTTTAAATGCTATAGCAAGAAGTAATTTGTTATAAGGAGTGCAAATAAATGTCTAATATATTTATTTTAGATAATATTGATTCATTTACTTATAATTTAGTTGATCAAATACGTTCTTTAAATCATAAAGTAATAATTTATCGTAATAATATTCCAATCAATTTTTTATTAAAAAAATTAAGTAAGATAAAAAATCCTATTTTATTATTGTCTCCTGGTCCAGGATTACCAAGTAATGCTGGATTTATGCCTGATTTATTAAAAATTTTAATAGGTAAATTACCTATTATTGGTATATGTTTAGGACATCAAGCAATAATTGAATCTTATGGTGGATATATTATAAGAGCAAAAAAAATTTTACATGGTAAATCTTCAGCTATTATTCATGACAATAAAGCAATGTTTTTTGGTATAAAAAATCCTATGAATGTAGCTCGTTATCATTCATTAATTGTAGATAAAATACCTAATATTTTGACAATTAATTCAAAATATAAAAATATAATTATGAGTTTTCGTTTTAATTATAATAGAATATGTGGTTTTCAATTTCATCCTGAATCTATTTTAACTCCAGATGGAAATATTTTAATAAAACAAACTATCCGTTGGGCTTTATCGTAAATAATAATTTTATAAAGTGATAAATGATTAATTTTATTTTAAATAAATTATATAATTCTAAGAATATTTCTAAAGATGAAAGTAATTATCTTTTTTCAGCAATTATAAACAAAAAATTATATTTAAGTCAATTAGTAGCTATTTTAATTTCAATGAAAATTAAAGGAGAAAATTCTGAAGAAATTGCTGGTGCAGTAACTGCAATTTTATCTAATCAAATTAAATATTTTCCTAAACCAAAATATATTATTTCTGATATTGTAGGTACTGGTGGTGATAATATGAATACTTTAAATATTTCTACAGGTAGTGCTTTTATTGCTGCAGCTTGTGGATTAAAAATAGTAAAACATATTAATTATTGTATATCAAGTAAATCTGGATCAGCTGATGTATTATCAGCTATGGGTATTCAATTAAATCAATCTAGAAAAATTTCTCGGAAATTATTAGATAATTTTAATTTATGTTTTTTATTAGCACCTAAATATAATAATTTTTTTTCATATTGTATGAATATAAGAAAACAATTAAAAACGAGAACTATTTTAAATATATTAGGACCTTTAGTAAATCCTGCTAAACCTCAAGTAATTTTAATTGGTGTATATAAAAAAAATTTATTAATACCTATCATTAATACTTTAAAATTATTAAAATATAAAAATGCAGCTGTAGTTCATTGTAATGGTATGGATGAAATATCATTACATAGTAATACTTATGTTTTTGAATTAAATAATAATATAATTTCTAATTATATATTAACCCCTAAAGATTTTGGATTAGATTATATCTCTAGTAAAGATTTAATTGGAGGTATTCCAGAACAAAATGCTAAATGTTTAATAAAATTATTAAAAGGAAATTGTACTAATATTAGTTATAAAAATACTATAGCAGTAAATGTTGCTTTTTTATTGAAATTACATGGAAAAAATAATTTAATCCAAAATACAGAAATGGTTCTTAATACCATTAATAATGGTTCTGGTTATAATTATATTATTAATTTAATAAATAAAGGTTATATAAAAAAATAACTATGCATCAAAAAAAAATTTTAGAAGAAATATTAAAAAATAAAATTTCTTGGATTCAAAATAAAAAAAAATATATTCCTATAAAAAACATTATTCCATATATAAAAAAAACTAAATATGACTTTTATAATGCATTAAAAAGCAATAGTAGTGTATTTATTTTAGAATGTAAGAAATATTCTCCATCAAAAGGATTAATTTGTAAAAATTATAATTTAAAATCTTTTGCTCAAGTTTATAAAAATTATTCATCTGTTATTTCTGTTCTTACTGACGAAAAATATTTTCAAGGAAATTTTAATGATATTAGAATAATTAGAAATATGGTACCACAACCAATATTATGTAAAGATTTTATTTTAGATCCTTATCAAATATATTTTGCAAGATATCATAGTGCTGATGCTATACTATTAATATTATCTATTTTAAATGATAAAGAATATATTAGATTATCTAAAATTGCACATCAATTAAATATGGGTATATTAACTGAAATTAATAATGAAAATGAACTTAAAAGAGCAATATATTTAAAGGCAAAAATTATTGGTATTAATAATAGGAATTTAAGTGATTTTTCAATAGATCTTAATAAAACATATAATTTAGCAAAATTAAATTATATTCCTAAAGAAATTATATTAATTAGTGAATCAGGAATTGATAATAATTTTACGATAAGACAATTAAGTAAATTTGTTAATGGATTTTTAATAGGTTCTGCAATAACTTCTAAAAAAAATATTCTATATGCGGTTAAAAATTTAATTTTTGGAATAAATAAAATATGTGGTTTAAAAACAATTAAAGATGCTAAAATAACTAATGATTCAGGTAGTATTTTTGGTGGCTTAATTTTTATAAATAGTTCTATAAGAAATATTAATATTAAAATTGCAAAAAATATTGTATTTAATGTTAAAAAATTATTATATATAGGAATATTTTATAATAGTACAATTGAAGAAATTATTCAAATATCAAAAATATTATCATTATATGCAGTTCAATTACATGGAGAAGAAAATCAAAATTTTATTAATATATTACGCAATAAATTATCTAATAAAATTAAAATTTGGAAAGTTATAAAAATACATGATCATATTCCTTATTATAAGTATAATAACGTAGATTTATATGTATTTGATAATTATTTACCTGGTAAAGGAATTAAATTTAATTGGAATTTATTAAAAGGAAAAAATAATCAAAATATTCTATTAGCAGGCGGTTTAAATAAAAATAATCTTAGAGAAGCAATTAAATTAAAATGTTATGGACTAGATTTTAATTCAGGAGTAGAAAAAATTCCTGGTATTAAAGATCATTTTAAAATAAAAAACATTTTTAAAAATCTACGTGATTATTAATATAAATTATTTATTTTTTAATCTAAGGAAAATATTTAAATGATTACTTTATTACCTAGTTATTTTGGTAAATTTGGTGGAATGTTTGTACCACAAATATTAACACCTGTTTTATTAGAATTAGAACAAGTATTTATTCAATCTCAAAATGATCCTATTTTTAAAAAACAATATGATTTTTTGTTAAAAAATTATGTCGGTCGTCCTACACCATTAACATTATGTAATAATTTAACTAAAAATACTAATACTATTCTTTATTTAAAAAGAGAAGATCTACTTCATAGTGGAGCACATAAAATTAACCAAGCATTAGGTCAAGCATTATTAGCAAAAAAAATGAATAAAAAAGAAATAATAGCAGAAACAGGTGCAGGACAACACGGTGTAGCTGCATCAATAGTATGTGCACTTTTAGAATTAAAATGTAAAGTTTTTATGGGAGAAAAAGATATACAACGTCAAAAATCTAATGTTTTAAGAATGAAATTATTAGGAACAGAAGTAATTTCAGTTAATAAAAATAATGGTACATTAAAAGATGCATGTAATGAAGCAATTCGTTATTGGTCAAGTAATTATAAAGATTCTCATTATATGATAGGAACTGCAGCTGGTCCTCATCCTTATCCTACTATAGTAAGTAAATTTCAAAGTATAATAGGTAAAGAAGTAAAAAATGATATTATTTTAATGGAAAATAAATTACCTGATATATTAATAGCATGTGTAGGTGGTGGATCTAATGCAATTGGATTATTTAAAGATTTTATTTTAGATAAATCTGTACAATTAATTGGAATAGAACCAGGAGGTTTAGGTATTAATACAAAAAAACATGGTTCTGCTTTAAAACATGGTAAAATAGGAATTTATTTTGGTATGAAAACTTCTATTATGCAAACAGAAAATTATCAAATCGATGAATCTTATTCAATATCTGCAGGTTTAGATTTTCCTGCGGTAGGACCTGAACATGTATATTTAAACAATATAGGTAGAGCTAAATATGATTCTATTACAGATAAAGAAGCTATAGAAGCCTTTAAATTATTATGTTCAAAAGAGGGTATAATACCAGCTTTAGAGTCTTCACATGCACTAGCATATGCTTTAAAAATTATTAAGAAAAATCCTATAAAAAAACAAATATTAGTAGTAAATTTATCTGGTAGAGGAGATAAAGATATTGCTACAGTTAATAATTATTAATAATAGGTTATATGTATATGAAAAAACGTTATACTAATATGTTTCAATATTTAAAAAATAAGAAAGAAATTGCATTAATACCTTTTATTACTATAGGAGATCCATCTATAGAAATATTTTTTAATATAATTGATACTCTTATTCATAATGGTTCAAATGGATTAGAATTAGGAATACCATTTTCTGATCCATTAGCTGATGGATTTATTATTCAAAAGGCAAATAAAAGGGCATTAAGTATAGGTATTAATATTATTAAATGTTTTAAATTAATTAGTATTATTAGAAATAAATATCCTAATATTCCTATTGGAATATTAATATATGCTAATATTATTTATTCTTATGGTATAGATAAATTTTATAATCAATGTTATAAATCTGGAATTGATTCTGTTCTTATTGTAGATGTACCTATTGAAGAATTTATGCCTTTTTATAAAAAATCAATTAAAAATAAAATTTTACCTGTACTTATTTGTCCACCAAATGCTAATAATTATTTATTAAAACAAATTTCATCTTTTCATTGTGCATATACTTATGTATTATCAAGATCTGGAATTACTGGAATTGATCAAACAATTAATAATACATTTAATATTTCTCATTTATTTTCTAAATTAATAGAATATAATGCAGCATTACCATTACAAGGATTTGGAATCTATACAACTAATCATATTAAAAATGCTATTAATAATGGTGCTTACGGAGTTATTTTAGGATCATTTATTATTAAATTAATAGAAGATAACCAATATAATCCTATAATATTATTAAAAATATTAAAAAATATAATAATAAAGTTAAAATATGCTACAATTAAATATGAATAATTATAAATTTTTTTTATATAAATAATTATTTTTTATTAAAGTATTTTAAATTATTTTAATTTTAGTTAAAAATAAAAATTTTAACTTATTTTTATAAAAATATTTGTTTTAATAAAAAATATTTATATAAATGATTTTTTAATTTTAATTTTTATTGTAAAAGAATTAATAATTTTATGAAATTCCTTTCATTTAACATTAATGGTATTAGAGCACATATTCATCAACTTGAATCAATAATTAATTTATATAATCCTGATATTATTGGATTACAAGAAACTAAAGTTGAAAATTTATATTTCCCTAAAGAAAAATTAATAAAATTAGGTTATAATGTTTTTTTTTATGGTGAAAAAAAATATCATGGAGTAGCTTTATTAAGTAAATATATTCCATTAAATGTACAACAAGGATTTTTATATGATGAATTTAATATACAAAAAAGATTAATAATAATTGATATTCCAAGTTCTATTGGAATTATCAAAATAATTAATTGTTATTTTCCTCAAGGAGATAATCGTAATAATTTTATTAAATTTTCTTCTAAAATTAATTTTTTTAAAAATTTACAACAATTTCTTGAAAATAATGTAGATCCTAAAGATCCTGTTATATTAATGGGTGATATAAATGTTAGTATTTCTGATTTAGATATTGGTATAGGAGAAATTAATCGTAAAAGATGGTTAAATAAAGGTAAATGTTCTTTTTTACCAGAAGAAAGAATATGTATTAATAAATTATTAAAATGGGGTTTATTTGATATCTGGAGAATAATGAATCCAAAAGTAAATAATATGTTTTCTTGGTTTGATTATCGGTCTAAAGGATATTTAAGCAATCGTGGATTAAGAGTAGATTTAATTTTAATTAGTAAAATATTAATAAAATATTATATTAATTCAAATATAGAATATTCTATTCGTAAAATGATTAAACCATCAGATCATACTCCAGTATGGATTAATTTAAAAATTTTTTAATTAAATTTTATTTCAAAATTAGGTGATAAATGACTATTTTATGGAATTTGATAAAATCTTTTTTTTGTTATATTTGGTTTACAATCAATTTTCTTAAAAAATTAATATTCAATATAATTTTTTTATTATTAGTAATAATAATTGGTTATTATATTTATAATATTGATTATAATAATCAAATAAATAATTTAAATAAAAATAAAAAACATATATTAGAAATTGATGTTCAATATTTAACAGATGATATGATCAATCAAAATAATATTTTTTTAAAATTTTTTAATAAAATATTAAATTTATCAGTTACAAATTCAACTTTTCAAGTTGCACAAGCTATTCATCATGCAAAAACAGATAAAAATATTAGTGGTATCGTATTAAATTTAAGTGATTGTATGGTAGAAGATATGAATACATTAAGTTACATAGGAAAATATTTAAATGACTTTAAAACCTCTGGTAAACCTATATATGCTATAGGAGATATGTATAATCAAAACCAGTATTATTTAGCTAGTTTTGCTAATAAAATAATTTTAGAACCACATGGATATGTAGATTTACATGGATTATCAGCAGAACATTTTTATTTTAACAGTTTATTAAAAAAATTAAAAATAAAATTAAATGTTTTTAAAATAGGAGATTTTAAATCAGCTATTGAACCAATAACAAGAGATAATATGTCTCAAAACACTAAAATTATAGAGAAAAAATTAATTAATAATTTATGGGGTAATTATTTAAAAACAGTTTCAAATAATCGTAAAATAAGTATTCAAAATTTATTACCAAAACATAAAGATTTAATTCAAAAATTAAAAGAAAGTAATGGAAATTTAGCATTATATGCTTTAAAAAATAAATTAGTCGACAGTTTATCTACAAAATTTGATTTTAATTTTGATATGATGAAAAAATTTGGATTAGATTTATATAATCAAACATATAATCATATTAATATAGATGAATATATTAATCAAAATTTGAAACAAAATAAAAAAAATAATATTGCAGTAATAACTATTAATGGAATATTAAATTATGGTATAGAAAGTCATAATATTATTAATGAAATAAATCAAGTATATTTAGATCCTGCTATAAAAGGATTAATATTAAAAATTAACAGTCCAGGAGGTAGTTTAACAGCTGCTGAATATATATATAATTCTTTAATTTCCTTAAAAAAAGTTAATAAACCTATTGTAGTATCAATGGGTGAAGTAGCAGCATCGGGAGGATATTTTATTGCAACAGCAGGAAATTATATTATAAGTGATATAAATACTATTACAGGATCTATCGGAATATTTTCTATATTACCTACATTTAATAATACTTTAAAAAATTTTGGAATTTATAGTGATGGAGTCAATACTAATATTGGATTAGAAAATTCAATATATAAAGAATTACCTTTACAAAATAAAGAAATTATAAAAATAAATATACAAGGAGGTTATGATCAATTTATACATTTAATTTCTAATTCGAGACATAAATCTATAAAAGATGTAAAAAAATTAGCTAATGGTATGGTATGGTTAGGAAAAGATGCAAAAAAAAATGGATTAGTTGATTCTATTGGAGATTTTGATTCTGCTATAGAAAAAATTTCTGAACTAACAAAAATAAAAATGAAAAATATTTCATTAAAATGGTTTGAAGATGATACTGATTTTCTTCCTTTAAATTTATTAGATTTTTTTTCTTTTCAGAAAAATAATTCTGTTTTATTATTTAATAATATTTTCCCTTCTTTAGTAAACTACTATCTTCAAAAAGATTTATTAAAAAATAATTTATTATTACCAAAACAACAAATAAATGATCCAAGAAATATATATGCTATATATAATTTAAATAATTAGTAAATATATAAAAAATATTTTCTATAAGGAAAAAAATAATGTCAATTAGAGTCGCTATTAATGGATTTGGAAGAATAGGTCGTATTTTTTTTCGTGCTGCACAAAAAAATTCTAAAATTAAAATTGTAGCTATTAATGATTTATTAGAAATAAATTATATGGCTTATATGTTAAAATATGATTCTACACATGGAAAATTTGAAGGCAATATTGAAGTAAAAAATCAATATTTAATTGTTAATGGTAATTATATTAATATTTTTTTTGAAAAAGATCCATATAAATTAAAATGGAATGACTTAGGTATAGATGTAGTTGTAGAATCTACAGGAATATTTTTAACTAAAGAGTTAGCAAATAAACATATAGTTTCAGGTGCTAAAAAAGTTATAATCACTGCACCACCTAAAGATAATAGTATTCCTATGTATGTTAAAGGAGTTAATTTTGAAAAATATAACGGTGAAAAAATTATATCTAATGCTTCTTGCACAACTAATTGTTTAGCACCTTTAGCAAAAATTATTCATGATAATTTTATTATAAAAGAAGGTTTAATGACAACAATACATGCTGTTACTTCAACTCAAAAAACAGTAGATAGTCCTTCTTATAAAGATTGGAGAGGAGGTAGAGGAGCATATCAAAATATTATTCCATCTACTACTGGTGCAGCTAAAGCAGTAGGATATATTATACCTGAATTAAATGGTAAATTAACTGGAATAGCTTTACGAGTTCCTATAGCTAATGTTTCTGTTGTCGATTTAACTGTTAAATTATTAAGAGAAACTACATTAGATAAAATATTTGATCAAATTAAATTTGCTGCACATAATAATATGAAAGGTGTTATTGGATATACAGAAGATGATGTAGTTTCTAGTGATTTTAATGGAGAAATATTAACATCTATTTTTGATAAAAAAGCTAGTATATTAATTAGTAATACTTTTGTAAAATTAATTTCTTGGTATGATAATGAAACAGGATATTCTAATAAAATTTTAGATCTTATCTTACACATCACAAAAAATAATTAAATATTGATCTATTCATAATATTTAAAATTTTTACTGATAAATATTAAAATTAATATTTATCAGTTTAAATATTCATTTTAATTTCATTAAATAAATCTTGTTTTTGGATATATTATTTAATATTTTAAAACATAAATTTATATAAAATTTTAAATTTATATAAAAATTAATAATCCAAAATACAGGAGCAATTTTCATTGGATTTACAATCAATTTTTATTTTATTTATAATTGGATGTATTTTAATTACATCTAGTATTTTACTTAGTTCAATTACTTCAAGGATAGGTGTTTCTATTTTATTAGTATTTTTAGCTATAGGTATATTATCAGGATCAGGAGGTATTGGTAGAATTTCATTTCATAGTTATTTAGTAGCAAATATTATTAGTAATTTAGCTTTAGCTATTATTTTGCTTGATGGAGGAATGAGAACAAAAATTTCTTCAATAAAAATTGCTTTAGCTCCTGCATTATCTTTAGCAACTATTGGAGTTTTAATAACAGCTGGATTAATAGGAGTTGTAACATCTTATTTATTTAATATTGATTTTATTTATGGTTTTTTAGTTGGTTCAATATTAGCATCAACTGATGCTGCTGCTATTTTTACTTCTGATAAAGGATTAAATGAAAGGGTAACTTCTATTCTTGAAATAGAATCTGGTAGTAATGACCCTATGGCTGTATTTTTAACAATATCTATTATCAAAATGATTAAAATTAAACAATTAAATTTTACTATGAATATATTAATATTACATTTTTTTCATTTAATTAAAGAATTTATAATAGGCATTATATTAGGATTAATTGGTGCATTCATACTAAAAAAAATTATTAATAAAATTAAATTTGTTGGTGGATTATATCCATTAATAGCATTAAGTATAGGTATATTTATTTTTTCCTTAACTAATTTATTAGATGGTAGTGGTATTTTAGCTATTTATTTGTATGGTTTTATTATTGGTAATTATAATATTCGTACTTGTAGTAATATTCTTCAAACTTTTAATGGTATTTCATGGTTAAGTCAAATAACTATGTTTTTAATATTAGGATTATTAGTTAATCTTAATTCTTTATCTAATATTATAATACCGTCATTAATATTATCTTTTTTAATAGTCTTTTTAATTAGACCATTATCTGTTTTTATAGGATTATTACCGTTTAGTCGTTTTTATTTACGTGAAAAATTTTTTATTAGTTGGATGGGATTAAGAGGAGCTGTTCCGATTATATTAGCATTATTTCCTGTGATATCACAAATAGAAAATGCTATGTTATTTTTTAATATATCATTTATTGTTGTTTTAACTTCTTTAATAGTCCAAAGTAGTTTTTTAACTTTCTTTGCACGTAAAACAAAAATATTAATACCTTCTATTATTTTACCTAATTATAGAATTAATTTAGATATAAATGTTAAATGTCAATGGGAACAATTTATTTATATACTAAATTCAGAAACTTGGTGTATTGGATCTTCAATACGTGATTTATATATGCCTAAGAAAACATTTATTAGTGCATTATTCAGAAAAAATATATTATTAAGACCTACTGGAAATACTATTTTACAAAAAAATGATATAATTTGTATTATAGGTCATGAAAATAATTTAAAAGAATTAGGAAAATTATTTAGTAAATCAATTTCATTATCAATAAACCAAAAATTTTTTGGTGATTTTATTCTTGATGCTGAAACTAAATTATATGATATAGTTAAAATTTATAGTTTAAAATTAAGTAATGATATTGATATACAACAATCTATAGGAAATTTACTAATTTATTTAATGAAAAGTAATACTATAGTAGTAGGTGATAATATTAAATGGAATAATATTTTATGGACTATAGCAGAAAAAGAAAATAATAAAATTACTAGAATAGGTATTAGTTCTATAAAAAATATTAATTAATATTTTATTTTTATATTTAAATAATATTTATTAGAAAAATTTTTAATATATTGTTATATTAAACTATTTAATACTATTAATAAAATTTAATTTTCTATAAAATAATTTTTACATTATTTCTATAAAAATAATCATATAGAAAATAAGTTAATTTTAAATAATTTATATTAAAAAAATATATTTTTATATTATAGAAAATTTTACTATTAAAAAAAATTTATATTAATAATATATTTTACTTCCTTGTCTTCCTCCTAATAAATGAATATGTAAATAAAATATTTCTTGACATCCATGTTTATTACAATTAATAACTATTCTATATCCATTTTTATCTATATTTTTTTGTTTAGCTAATTTAGAACAAACTAATAACATTCTACCTAAAGTTAATTCATGTGAATGATTTATATTATTACAAGTTTCTATAAAATGATTTGGTACAATTAAAATATGTACAGGACTTTGAGGATAAATATCATTAAAAGCAGTAACTAAATTATCTTGATATATAATTTTTGTTGAAGTTTGATGTAATATTATTCTTTTAAAAATATTATTATTATTTTTCATTTTTTATAATTAAATTAATATTTATTACCTATAAAAATATCTATTTCTGTTTTTAAATTATCAGATTGAGTTCCAAATACAGCTTGTACACCATTACCAGACATAATAACTCCTAATGCACCTAATTTCATTAAATTTTTTTTATTTACTTTATTAATATCTATAACACTAACACGCAATCTAGTAATACAAGCATCTAAATTTGTAATATTTTTTTTACCTCCAAAAGAATCTATTAATTGTTTAATATATTCTGTTCTTTTTTCTATTTTAAATATATTAGTATTGGACATATTACTACTTAAATTTTCTCTTCCAGGTGTTTTTAAATTCCATTTAACTATTAATATTCTGAAAATAGAATAATATAATATAGCATAAATACTTCCTATTATTGGAAATAACCATATTTTACTACCATGACCGCTTAATATAATAAAATCAATTAAACCATGAGAAAAACTTGTTCCATTTCTCATACCTAATGCTATACAAATAGGAAAAGATAAACCAGCTAAAATAATATGTATTATATATAATATAGGTTCTACATACATAAAAGAAAATTCTATTGGTTCTGTAATTCCAGTAAAAAAAGAAGTTAATGCTGCAGACAACATTAAACTACCAATTTTAATTTTATTTTCTTTTTTAGATGAATGCCATATTGCAATTGCAGCTGCTGGTAAACCATACATTTTAAATAAGAAACCACCTGCTAATTTACCTGCACTAGGATCTCCTGATAAATATCTAGCAATTTCTCCATGATATACTTGTTTTGTTATATTATTAGTAAATGATCCAATTTCCATTTGGAATGGAACATTCCAAATATGATGTAATCCAAAAGGTAATAAAGCTCTTTCTATAACTCCATATATTCCAAAAGCAAGTATTGGATTTTGATAAGCTGCCCAATGTGAAAAACATTGAATAATTTTACCTAAAGGTAACCATATAAAAGATAATACAATTCCAACAAAAATTGATGTTAAACCAGAAATAATAGGAACAAAACGTTTTCCAGAAAAAAAACCAAAATATTCTACTAATTTAATTTGATGAAATTTATTAAACATATAAGCTGCTATAGTTCCAGATATAATTCCTCCTAATACACCTGTATCAGCAAAATGTTTTTTTAAAATAACATCATGTGGTATATTATATAATAATAATGGAATAATTACTTCTACAGTTTTAGTCAAAATACCATATGAAACAACTGATGCTAATGCAGATACTCCATTATTTTTAGTAAATCCTAAAGCAATTCCAATAGCAAAAATTAATGGCATATTAGAAAAAACAGAACCTCCAGTTTTTTCCATAAGATCAGAAACAATTTTTGGTAACCAATAAAAATTAGCTGATCCAATACCTAATAATATACCAGCAATAGGTAATACTGAAACTGGTAACATTAAAGATTTACCAACTTTTTGTAAATTAGCAAATACATTATTAAACATTATATAGTCCTGATATTTATTTTTTTACTAAATTAAAAAATAACTAATTTTTATTATTAAAAATATTAATTTTTTTTTCTAATGATAGTAAAAATCTAATTAAAACTAATTTTTGATTAATATTAATAATATTAATTAAACAATTACGATAGTATAATAAATCATCTATTATTAAAAATATATTATTTAAATTTATTATTTTTGATATTTCTAATATTAAATTAAATTGATCTATATTATAAAAAAAATTTTTTCTTAATTTTAAATGATACTTAATTACATCTATTAATATTAAGTATAACCAATTAAAATATAATAATACATTTTTAGTATTCAATATTTTTAATAAATATAATATATCATGTTTTATTGCTGAAACAAAAATTTCATATAATTTTTTTCTTTGTATCCATAAAGCACTATTTAATAATTTATATGCATTAATAGGAGAATAATTACATATACGTAATGCAGTTATTATTATTTTTTTTTCATAATTATTATTTAATTTTTTATTTAACCAATATAATCCATCTTTTTCAGATGGTGGATTAATATACCATATTTGACAACGACTAGATATTGTAGGTAATAAATCACTTTTATTATAGCATTGTATGAAAAACCAAGTATTTTTAGGAGGTTCTTCAAGAATTTTTAAAAGTGCATTACTAGATGAATTATTTAATTGTTTAGCAAATGGTAACCATATTATTTTTCCTTGATCTCTATAAGAATTATTATAGATATTATCGATAATATTTCTTATATCATCTATACTTATATTTATATGACCATATTTTTTTTTTATAATATATAAGTCAGGATGATTACCTGTTTTAATTAAAATACAATTCTTACATTTTTCACAATTATTTAAATAATTTTTATTAGTACATAATATCCATTTAATTAATGCATAAATTAAATCTATAGTACCTATTCCATGTATTGAACAAAAAATAAAAGCATGATAACTTTTTTTTTTTAAAAATTGAGATAGTATTAATTTATAATTATTATTTAACCAAGAATAATATAATGAAGATATATTATTTTTTATATTTCCTAATTTTTTAGCCATTTCATTATTACTTTTTTTACTGTTAATTTAACATCATAAAGATTTTGATTAGCATCAATAATAATAATATTATTATCTTGTTTAGCTATTTTTAAATAATATTGTCTTACTTTAGTAAAAAAAATTAAAGATTCTTTTTCAATTCTATCTTTTTTTCTTAATTGAATTCTATTTAAACTAATAACTGGATTTACATCTAAATAAATAGTTATATTAGGTTTAATATTATTAATAATAAATTTTTGAAAAAATAAAATATCTTTTTCATTAATACCTCTACCACCTATTTGATAAGCATATGAAGATAGATCATATCTATCAGATAATATCCAACAATTATTAATATTTGGTCTTAAAATATTATCTAATAATTGTAATCTTGATGCGTAAATTAATAATAATTCAGTTCTATTAGATAATATTTCATTTTTTGAATATTTAATTAATTGTCTTAGTTTTTCAGCTAAAGGAGTTCCTCCAGGTTCATGTGTATAAATAATATTATGAATATTTATATTATGAAGTAAAGTTATTATATAATTACAAATTGTTGTTTTTCCTGATCCATCTATACCTTCTACTACAATAAATTGGTTTTTTTTCATGTTTATTTAATTATATTTTATGTATAAATTTTATTTATATTTATTTTAATAAAATTAAATTAAAAATCAAATTATCAAATATGTTTAATTATAAATTTTATTTTTTATAAAAATTTTATTTTAAATATTTTTATAATTAATTATATTTTTTTAAAAATTAGTGTAGCATTAGTCCCTCCAAAACCAAAAGAATTACATAATACATATTTCATATTTTTAACATCACGTGCAAAATGAGGAATAAAATCTAAATTAAAATTTTTATCAACATTATTTAAATTAATAGTTGGAGGTACTATTTGATCTTTTAAAGATAAAATAGAATAAATAGATTCTACTGCACCTGAAGCACCTAATAAATGTCCAGTAACTGATTTAGTAGAACTTACAAATAATTTTAGATTATGTTTAAAAACATATTTAATAGCATAAACTTCAGCAATATCACCTAATATAGTTGATGTACCATGAGCATTAATATATTTAATTTCATTAGAATCTATGTTTGCATCTTTTAGTGCATTTAACATAGATAAAATAGCTCCTTCACCATATTTAGATGGAGTTGTTATATGATAAGCATCATTACTCATGCCAAATCCTACTATTTCAGCATAAATATTTGCATTACGTTTTTTTGCATGATTATATTCTTCTAATACTAATATTCCAGCTCCATCACTTAAAACAAATCCATCTCGATCCTTATCCCAAGGACGACTAGCTTCTTTAGGACTATTATTTCTTTTAGAAAGTGCTTTCATTGCACAAAATCCACTTAGTCCTAGAGGAGTTATTGCTTTCTCTGAACCACCAGCTAACATTATATCAGCATCATTATAAGATATTATTCTAGATGCTACTCCAATATTCTGCATTGCAGAACTACAAGCACTACTAATAGATATTGTAGGTCCTTTAAAACCATAATTAATAGCAACATTTCCTGTTATCATATTAATCATTGTAGATGGAATAAAAAAAGGAGTTATTTTTTGAGGACCTTTATTATATAATATATAATTATTTTTTTCTGTTAAACCAATTCCACCCATTCCAGAACCTATTGCAACACCAAATCGATAAGAATTTATTTTATTAATAATTATTCCTGAATCTTGTATTGCTTGTTTAGAAGCAACTATTCCATATTGAATAAATAGATCCATATTACGTATTTTTTTTTTTATAATAAAATCTTTACAAGAAAAATTTTTTATTAGTCCTGCAAATTTAGTAGTATATTTGCTTGTATCAAAATCTTTAATCAAATTAATACCACTATTTCCATTTATAACATTATTCCAACTAATTTTTACTGTATTTCCTATAGGAGTAATAAGACCTATACCAGTAATAACTACTCTACGTTTTAACATATTTTTTATAATATAAAATTATTTTTAATAATAATCAAAGGATGAATTTAATATTTTGATTCATCCTTTGATGTTATTTAATTTTGATGATGATTAATATAATTAATTGCTTCTTGAACAGTAGTAATTTTTTCAGCATCCTCATCTGAAATTTCAATATTAAACTCTTCTTCTAGAGCCATGACTAGCTCAACAGTATCAAGAGAATCTGCTCCTAAATCTTTTATAAAAGCATTAGTATTAATAACATTTTCTTGTTTAACATCAAGTTGTTCACTAATAATTTTCTTAATACGTTTTTCTGTGGAACTACTCATACTATTAAATTTCCTATAAAACTCATTCATGCGATGGTTCGCTATTTATCAAATTCTGAAAAAGATTTATTACTTATTAGTATCTTTATTAAAAATAAAAAATTTATTTCAAAGATCTAATATAATTTATATAATAAAATTATACTCATTTAAGGCATATACAAGCCACCATTAACATGTATTGTTTCTCCTGTAATATACGATGCTTTATCAGAAGCTAAAAATGCTACAGCATCAGCTATTTCTTGTGGTTTACCAAAACGTTTAAAAGGTATTTTAGATAAAATATTATTTTTTGTATGTTTTGAAAGTTTATTAGTCATATCAGTTTCAATAAATCCAGGAGATATAATATTAACAGTAACTCCTTTATGTGCTACTTCTAAAGCTAAAGATTTACTAAATCCTATTAAACCTGATTTTGATGCTGCATAATTTACTTGTCCTATATTACCTATAGATCCTATTATAGATCCTATAGTAATAATACGTCCAAATGATTTTTTTAACATATAACGAATAACTTCTTTTGATAATATAAAAACAGAAGTTAAATTCGTTATTAAAACATTATTCCATTCACTCTCCTTCATTTTTATTAGAAGATTATCAGAAGTAATACCAGCATTATTTACTAATATATCTATATTTCCAAATTTATGATGAATGTTATTTAAGAAATTTTTAATAGATCCAGAATTATTTATTAAATCTAATATTAAACCAATACCTTTTTGACCTAAATATTTATTTATAATTTTTACACCATGAATACTTTTAGATGTTCCAATAACTTTAGCACCATAATTTGCTAAAGTATTAGAAATATAATATCCTATACCACGATTAGCTCCTGTAACTAAAGCTAATTTTCCTTTTAAATTCATATTTTTCTCATATTATTATATTTTTTTAATGCAATAGATAATGTTTTAGAATTGTTTATTGAAATAACATCTAAATTATTAATAATTTGTTTAGTTATTTTTGCTAATATATTTTTAGGACCAAATTCTAATAAATTATTTATATTTTTATTTGATATATATTCTATACATTTAACCCAATTTACTGGATTATATAATTGACGTATTAAATTATATTTTATTTTTTTTGGAGATGTTTCACATTTTATATCAAGGGTATTAATAATAGGAATTTTAGGATGATTAAATTTAATATTTTTTAAAAATTTTTTAAATTTATTTACTATTGGTTTCATTAATAAACAATGTGCAGGTGTATTAATATATAATGGTATATTATGAGCACCTAATAATTTACATATTTTAACAACTCTTAATATAGCTTTTTTATTCCCACTAATTGTAACTTGATTATATGTATTATAATTAGAAATATTAACTATATTATTTTTTGCTTCTTGTTTACAAATTTTTTGAACTAAATTTTTGTTTAAACCTAAAATAACTTGCATAAAATATCCATCCATATTATTTTCTTTTAAAGAATAAGATATTTCTTGCATTAATTTACCTCTATAATTAACTAATTGTATAGCATCATAAAAATTAATAACATTACTACATAACATAGCAGTATATTCACCTAAACTATGACCAGCCATAATATTAGGTATTATATTATTTTTTTGTAACCATAATTTATATATTGCAAAAGATGATATTAATATAGCAGGTTGAGTATAATAAGTTATATTTAATGTTTTTAGAGGACCTTTTTGAATTAAATTCCATAAATCATATTTTAAAATATTAGATGCTTCTTGAAAAATTTTTTTAATAATTAAATTATTATTAAATAAATCTGATAACATTCCAATAAACTGACATCCTTGACCTGGAAAAATAGCAGCTATTTTTTTTTTTTTGTATATTTAATAATGAATTATTATTCATATTCAAATTAATATTCCTATATTAAAACATAAAAAATTTTTAAATATTTAAATTATTTAATTTATTTATATTATAAATATAATTAAATTTATCTTTTATAAAAAACATATAAAAAATAAATTTAATTTAAATAAATAATTTAGATAATTATTTAAGATAAATTTTTAAATAATTAAAAATAAAAATTATTTATTTATAATTTTTTTTCCTTTATAAAAACCATCAGATGTCATATTATGATATAAATATTTTTTTCCCGTTTTTTTATCAATTAATAAAATTTTATTTTCAGATAATTTATCATGAGATCGACGCATACCTCTTTTAGATCTAGATTTTTTACTTTTTTGTACAGCCATATTTAATCCTTTTATTTATTTTTTAATAATAATTTTATTCTATATTATAGAAATATTATTTTATTTAAATTAAATTATATATTTAAAAATTCAGATGTTCAATAAAAAAATAATATTCTTAATTTATGAATTTAATTTTAATAAATAATTATTTAATTTATAATCTAAAGGAGCACAAATATTAATTTTTTTATTTGTTATTGGATGTATAAATTTTATTTTTTGTGCATGTAAAAATAATCTATTTAATCCTATTTTTTTTAAATTTAAATTAAAATCTTTATCTCCATAACGTTGATCATAAGCAATGGGATGACCAATATGGGACATATGTACTCTAATTTGATGAGTACGTCCTGTTAAAGGCATTATATTTAATAACATCATAGAATTATAGTATTTTATAACTTTAAATTTTGTTTCTGAATACTTACCAAGTGTATTATGTGTTATTACTTTTATCTTATTATTATTATTTTTTTTTAATAAAAAACCTTTAATATGTCCATGATTATTTTTCGTATAAGTTCCCTTCACTAATGCTATATAATTTTTTATTATTTTATTTTCACGTAATTGTTTATGTAATATTTTTAATACAGATCTTTTTTTTGCTATTAGTAATATACCTGAAGTTTCTTTATCTAACCTATGTACTAATTCTAAAAATTTAATTTTTTTAAATAAAACTCGAAAGTTTTCAATTATACCAAAATTTATACCACTACCTCCATGAACAGCAATACCAGATGGTTTATTTATAGCAATAATATATTTATCTTCAAATAAAATCATTTTTTTAAAAAAAAATATTTTTTTTTCATTAATTAATGTATTCTTTTTTTTTATGTTTTTTATATATATTAAAGGTATATTTAAAATATCTTGTGATTTTATTTTATATTTTGGATTTACTTTTTTTTTATTAACTCTTATTTTTCCTTGTCGTAAAATTCTATAAATGAAACTTTTAGGAATATTTTTAAATTTTGTAATTAAAAAATTATCAATTCTTTGTGAATCTATGTAATTAGGTATAATTATAAGTTTATAATCTATTTTTTTATACATAAAATATTAAAATCCATATATAAAATATAATTATTTATATTTTAAATAATATTTAAATTTAATATACATTATTAATGAAAATAATTATTTGAAAATATACTTTTATGTTAGAATAAAATATTGTGATTGTTTATTTTAATTTTTATATTAATAAATAAAATATACAAACATCCATTTTATTAAAAATAACATATAAAGATAATATTTAATATATTTTATTATTAATTTTTAGAAAAATATTTTAATATTATTTTTTTTAAAAAATAATATACTAAATTTTACAAATTAAATAATTTTTATAAAATGATAAATCTGATATAAAAGTAATGAGTAAGTTATAATGAAAAGAATGTTAATAAATGCTACACAACATGAGGAATTACGTGTAGCTATGGTTGATGGACAAAGATTATATGATTTAGATATCGCTAATGATACTTATCAGAAAAAAAAATCTAATATATATAAAGGTAAAATTATTCATATTGAACAAAGTTTAGAAGCTGTTTTTGTAGATTATGGTACTAAAAAACATGGATTTTTACCTTTTAAAGAAATTAATTATAAAAATATTACTGATGACTCGAATAATATTATTTTAAAAAAAAAAAATATTAAAGAATATTTATATAAAGGTAAAGAATTAATTGTACAAATTAATAAAGAAGAAAGAGGTAATAAAGGAGCTTCATTAACTACTTTCATAAGTTTAGCAGGTACATATTTAGTCTTAATGCCTAATAGTCCTAAAGTAGGAGGAATTTCAAAAAGAATTGAAGGTGAAAAAAGAAATGAATTAAAAGAAGTTTTACTATCTTTAAAATTACCTAAAGGAATGGGATTAATAATTCGTACTGCAGGTTTAGGAAAAAAAAATAAAGAATTAGAATATGATTTACAATTTAGATTAAAACATTGGAAATTAATTAATCAAATAGCTAATAGTAAACCAGCTCCTTTTTTAATACATCAAGAAAGTAATATAATTATGAGGGCTTTTAGAGATTATCTTTATACAGATATTAATGAAATACTTATTGATAATCCTAAAATATTAAAATTAGCTAAAGAATATATTAGCTTATTAGGAAGATCTGATTTTAATAAAAAAATTAAATTATATTCTGGAAATATTCCATTATTTAGTCATTATCAAATAGAATCACAAATAGAAACTGCATTTCAAAGAAAAGTAAATTTAATATCTGGAGGATCAATAGTTATTGATACAACTGAAGCACTTACATCAGTTGATGTTAATTCAGCTAAAGCAACTAAAGGAATAGATATAGAAGAAACAGCTTTTAATATTAACTTAGAAGCTACTGATGAAATTGCAAGACAATTAAGATTACGTGATATAGGTGGTTTAATTGTTATTGATTTTATTGATATGTCTTCTTTAGAAAATCAAAGAGCTGTTGAACAACGTTTAAGAGATAAATTACGTCAAGATAGAGCAAAAATACAAATGAATCAAATATCAAAATTTGGATTATTAGAAATGTCTCGTCAAAGAATTAGTTCATCTCTAAGAGAATCAAGTCATTATATGTGTCCTAGATGTATAGGAAATGGAACAATAAGAGACTATAAATCATTATCTTTATCAATTTTAAGATTAATTGAAGAAGAATCATTTAAAGAAAATACTAAAGAAGTATATGCAATAGTACCAGTAAAAATAGCATCATATTTATTAAATGAAAAAAGAAAATCTGTTAATGCTATTGAAAATAGAAAAAATGGTATACGAACTTTTATAATTCCAAATGACCAAATAGAAACTCCTAATTATTCTATTTTACGTATTAGACATGGAGAAGATAAAAAAAATATTAATAATTCTATAACAAAAATATATAATTTAAATTATGCATTTTATCATAAAAAAAATGATAATTATTCTTATCAATTGTTAAAAAAAAATTTAATAAAAAAGAAAAATTTTATTATAAATAAAAAATTTTTTATTAATAATCAAAATAAAAGTGTTAAAAAAAATAAAATAATTAATTTTTTTTTTAAAATTAATAATATTATGTTTAATAATTTTAATAAAAAGAATATTAATATTATTAAAAATTTTTTTTTAAATAAAAATAAAAAAATAATTATTTTTTTTAAAAAAAAATATGATAGATATATTAATTATGTTAAAAAAATTAAATTAATTTTTAATATTAAAATATCTCAAATAAAAACTAAAATAAAAAATTTTTCTACGTTTTCTAAACATAAAACAATTAAAATAAAAAATCAATTAATATTAAAAATAAATAATTTATTGAAAAGTCAAAAAAATCAATTTAAAATTCTTAATTTAAAAAAAAAATTATATCCCTTTAGAAATATTAATAAAAATTATTTAATATATAAAAAATATAATAATTTTTATTATGATAATGTTTATTATCAAAATTTAATTATTTTTAATAAAAGACCTAATTTATTTTTTATAAAAACAGTACAAACATATAATCAATTAAACTTAAAAATAAATAATTTAAAACATAAAAAATTAAATAAAAATATTATACATAACTTAAATACTCAACAAAATTTTGTATTTAATTCACCTATATTTTTTTCTCAAATTTTTTATAAAAAAAATAATAAATATATTATAAATTATAATGAAAAAATTTTATCTAAAATAAATCTTTATATAAAAGATAATATATTTTTTAATAATATATTATTAACAAAAATTATTACAAATAAAAAAGATAAAATTATAAAAAAAAATAATATAATTGAAAAAAAAATACCAAATAAATTTTTTTTATTTAAAAAAAAACAATTAAATAAAAATAATAAACATACATTATTATATTATTATAAAAATCGTAAATTAATATATTCACTATTTAATATAGAAAATAAAAATAGAGGAGCAGGAGGACACGCTGCTAATAGATATGCTACTGCTCCAGCACAAAAACCATAATCTTTTTTTTATAAAATAGAAATATTTCATATAAATAAATATTATTTTTACTTAATAAAAAATATATTATTAACTAATAATTTAATTTATTTAAATTATTAGTTAATTCTAGTAATTTATTTAATGATGATCTAGAATCAATAATAATTATTATATTATTAAAGTATTTTAAGAATTTTATTAATTGTTTCTTTTGCATCTCCAAATAACATATAACTATTATCTTTATAAAATAGAGGATTAGTAATACCAGAATATCCATAATTCATACTTCTTTTAAAAATAATAATATTTTTTGCTTTCCAAGCTTCTAATACAGGCATACCTGAAATTGGACTATTTTTATCATCCTGAGCTGATGGATTAACTGTATCATTAGCTCCTATAATTAATACAGTATCAGTATTAGAAAAATCTTTATTAATTTCATCCATTTCTAATATTATTTCATAAGGTATATTTGCTTCTGCTAATAAAACATTCATATGTCCTGGTAATCTTCCAGCTACCGGATGAATAGCAAATCTTACTTTAATATTATATAAAGTTAATTTTTTTACTATTTCTGAAATAGGATATTGAGCTTGTGCTACAGCCATTCCATATCCAGGAATAATAATAATGCTACTAGAATCTTTCAAAAGTTCTACTGTGTCATTTATAGAAATTTTTCTATATTGTTGTTCAATATCATTTTCAATAATATTATTACTTTTTTTATTTTGTAATCCTCCAAATATTACATTAATGAATGATCTATTCATACCTTTACACATTAAATATGATAATATTGCTCCAGAAGAACCAACTAATGCTCCAGTAATAATTAAGAGATCATTATTTAACATAAATCCAGAAGCTGAGGCAGCCCAACCTGAATATGAATTTAACATTGAAATTACTATAGGCATATCAGCACCACCTATACTAATTATTAAATATAAACCAAAAATTAATGAAATATGTATCATAAATATTAATGATAAAATTTGTAAAATAATATATTTTGTTTTTAAAAATATTATCATTAAAAAAGCAGAAATAATAAATGTAAGAATATTAATTAATTTTTTAAATTTAAAATTATAAGCTTTTGATGTAATAATTCCTGATAATTTACCAAATGCAATAATTGAACCTATAAAAGTTATAGAACCTATAAAAATACTAATAAATATTTCTATCAACCTTATTGAATCATGTATTTTATTTACATTATAATATATTGATAAATAACTATTTATTCCTACGAAAATTGCAGTTAATCCTACAAAACTATGTAATATAGCAATTAATTGAGGCATTTTAGTCATATCTATTTTTTTAGATATATTTGTACCAATAATACCTCCTAAAATAATAGCTATTAATATATAACCAATATTATAAAATTTAGATTGTAATATAGCAGCTATAATTGCAATTATCATTCCTATAATAGCAAATAAATTACCTCTTTTAGAGGTTTCTTTTTGAGAAAGACTTGCAAGACTAAATATAAATAATATTGAAGATATAGTATATGTAACTATTGCTAGTCCATCAAACATCTATTAATACCTCTTAATTTTTATTAAACATTTTTAACATACGTTGAGTTATAGTTAATCCACCAAAAATATTTATACTAGATAATAATATTCCTAAAAATGATAATATAGTTATTAATATATTATTATTATTATTAATTTGAAATATAACACCAATAATAATAATACCTGAAATTGCATTAGTTACTGACATTAAAGGAGTATGTAATTTATGACTAACATTCCATATAACATAATAACCTATTATACAAGATAATAAAAATATTATAAAATGAGGTATAGTTTCTTTAGGAAGAAATTTTAAAATATAAATAAAAGATAAACTTAAAAATAAACAAAAATATTTTTTAATATATTTTAAATAAGATTTATTTTGTTTGTTATTTATATTTTTTTGTTTTAATTTTAAACTATATGATTTTTCTAAATTTTGTTCAAAAATTTTTTCTTTAATTAATGGTGCTGGCCAAATAATTTTTTTATCATAAGTAACAGTCATATTACGTATGATTTCATCTTTAAAATCAATATCTATTTTTTTATCTTTTTTAGAAAATAGTAATTGAATTAAATTCATAACATTATTACTGTACAATTGAGAAGCTTGTGTAGCCATTTTACTAGGTAAATTAGTAAAACCTACTATTTTAATATTATTTTTAGTTATAATAATTTTATCTTTTTGAGTTAATATACAATTACCACCATTTTCAACTGCTAAATCAAAAATAATACTTCCAGGTTTCATATTATTTATCATTTCATTATTAATTAAAATAGGAGCTTTTTGATCAGGTATTAATGCTGTAGTAATAATAATATCTGTTTCTTTAATATAATTAGATAAAAGTTTAATTTCTGAATCTATTTGATTTAAATAAGAAGGTATATTATTATTTAAATCTTTATTTTCTTTTTTAAATTGTAAAAATGTAGCACCCATACTATTAATTTGTTCTTTAACTTCTTCTCTAGTATCAAATGCTTTAACAATTGCTCCTAAACTTCTTGCAGTTGCAATAGCAGATAAACCTGCAACTCCAACACCTATTACAATTATTTTAGCTGGTGAAATTTTTCCTGCAGCTGTAATTTGTCCATTAAGTGATCTACCAAATAAATAAGTTGATTCTATAACACTTCTATATCCAGCTAAATTACTCATAGAACTTAAAGCATCTATAGATTGTGCTCTAGAAATTCTAGGTACAGAATCCATTGATATAGCTGTAATATTTTTAATTGCTAATTCTTTTAATAAAGTTTTATTTTTTGAAGGCCAAATAAAACTAATTAATATACTATTTTTTTTAATTAATTTTACTTCTTCAATATCAGGAGGATTAATTTTAATTATTATATTAGCAGTCCAGATTTTATTGTTATTAACAACTTGAGCTCCTACATTAATAAAATCTTGATTTTGAAAATAAGCATGTTCTCCAGCATTATTTTCAATAAATATTTTAAAACCTAATTTTATTAATTTTTTTACTGATGTAGGAGTAATAGCTACTCTTTTTTCTTTAAATAATTTTTCTTTAGGTATTCCAATTAACATTATTTATTCCTTATTTTTATATAATTTATGTTCTATATTTTAAAATACTTATTTTTAATAAAACGAAAAAGATTCCTAAAACATAAAAATTATCATTTATATAATGATATTATCATTAATTTATATTTTTTTATAAATTAATCAAATTAAAATTTTAAATTTTCATTCATAGTAATAAGATTGAATCCTCCATCTACATGAATTATCTCTCCTGTAATTCCACATGATAAATCAGAACATAAAAATACTGCAACATTACCAATATCATTAATTGTAATTGTATATGATAATGGTGTCATATTATTATAATATTTAATTATATTATTTAAATTATTAATTCCTGATGAAGATAAAGTTTTTATTGGAGAAGAAGATATTCCATTAATCCTAATATTTTGTTTACCAATATCATATGCTATATAACGAATATTAGCTTCTAATGATGCTTTCGCTAATCCCATAACATTATAATTTGGAACAACTCTATTAGAACCTAAATATGATAAAGAAACTATTGCAGATTGAGGATATAACATATTACGACATTCTTTAACCATTGCTGTTAAACTATATGAACTAATATCATGAGCTATTTGAAATCCTTTTCTTGAGGTATTATCAATAAAACTACCTTTTAATTGATTTTTAGGAACAAAAGCAATAGAATGTATAAATCCATGAAATTTACTCCAAAATTGAGATAATTTAATAAATAAAGATTTTATATTATTATCTTTAGAAACATTACATTTTATTATTGGGTAATTTGTCATATTTTTTACTAATTTTTCTACTCTTTTTTTATTTTTTTCTTTATGATATGTAAAAATTAATTCTGCTTTATTATTGTACATAGCTTTAGCTATTCCATATGCAATAGATAATTTACTTATTATTCCTGTAATTAATATTTTTTTTCCTAATAATAATTTCATAAAAAAATTATACCTTTTTAAAAAAATTATATATTGAATTTAAAAAAATTAAATATGAAAAATATTATTTTAAATAAAATTTAAAAAATTCGACATTTCTCACTTTTTTGATCTGTTTAACTAGACAAATGAATTATTAATTGTTGTACTTTAATTGACACACTTCAGTGTCTATTTTTATTTAAAGGTAATAATTGATGTCCAAGATTAAAGGTAACGTTAAGTGGTTTAATGAATCTAAAGGCTTTGGTTTCATTACTCCTGAAGATGGTAGTAAAGATGTTTTTGTACATTTTTCTGCAATTCAAAGCAATGGATTCAAAACATTAACTGAAGGCCAAAAAGTAGAATTTGAAATCACTAACGGAGCCAAAGGTCCTTCTGCTGCTAATGTAATTGCTATTTAAAATTATTAGTATTTTGAAAGATCTATGAGTTCTATTGCCTCTGAGTGTTTAAATTTTTTATTTTTAATATTTATAAATAAAACAAATGTATTAGAAAAATTTTTAATTAATAATTAATTTGTTTTGAACAAATGTTATAAAAAGATCTAAACTATTCAGAGGCATAAATTTAACAGGAATAATTTTGTGCATTATAAGAAGAACGTATAAAAGGACCACATATTACTTTTTTAAAACCTATATTAGTAGCTTTTTTTCTTATTTTATCAAATTCTAATAAACTAATATATTTTTTAACAGGAATATGTTTTTTAGTTGGTTGTAAATATTGTCCTATAGTAATAATATCTACTCCGTTAGATTTTAAATCATATAAAGTATTAAATAATTCTTCATTAGTTTCTCCAAAACCTAACATTAATCCCGATTTTGTTATGATATTCGGAAATTTTTTTTTAAATTTTTTTAATAATATTAACGATTTTTGATAATTTCCAGAAGGTCTTATTATTTTAAATAAACGTTCTACTGTTTCTATATTATGATTAAAGACATTAGGAAGTGTATTTTCAATGATTTTTAAAGCTTTATTAATACAATTTTTAAAATCAGGAACTAAAATTTCTATTTTAATACCAGGATTTTTTTTACGTATTAATTTTATACATGTAGAAAATTGTTTAGCTCCTCCATCATGTAAATCATCTCTATTTACAGAAGTAATAACTACATATTTTAATTTCATTTGATAAATAGTATTAGCTAAATTTAATGCTTCATTATTAATATTTAATAATGGTCTACCATTAATAACATTACAATATAAACAATTTCTAGTACATATATTACCTAAAATCATAAAAGTTACTTGTCCTTTACCAAAACATTCCATAATATTAGGACAAGAAGCTTCTTCACAAACAGAATGTAATTTATTATTTTTTATAATAGATTTAATTTGTTTTACTTTATGAATATTTTTTTCTGAAAATTTTATTTTTATCCAATCAGGTTTTTTTAAAAAATTTTGTTTCATATTAGTGATTTACTAATTATTTATAAATACATTTTATTATTTTAGATATGAAATTAATTTTATATTTTACTATATTTATTCAATAATTTAATGAATTCATTAACCATCAAATTTTTTATTATAGAAATTTTAATATTAGGAACTAAATCTTTTATTTGAATCATTTTTAACTTACTAAAACCACATGGATTAATATAAGAAAAAGGTAATAAATTCATATCAACATTTATAGCAATACCATGTAATGAATAGCCTCTAGATATTTTTAATCCTATTGAAGCAACTTTTTTATTATTAATATATACACCAGTATTATATTTATGTAATAATTTATCAGTTTTAATACCTATATAAAACAAAATATTTATTACAGTTTTTTCTAACATTAAAATTAATGATCGTATATTAATTTTACGTTTTTTTAAATTAATTAATGTATACATTAATTGCTGTCCTGGAGCATGATATGTAATTTTTCCACCTCTATTACTATTAAATAAAGGTATTTTACTATTAATAAATAAAATATCTTTTTTTTTAGATGTTCTTCCTTGTGTAAATACTGGTGTATGTTCTACCATCCAAATTTCATCTAATGTATTATCATCTCGTTGTTGAGTAAAACTATTCATTTTTTTATACGTTAGAATCCAAGGTTCTATTCCTAAATAACGTATAAATAAGTTATTTTCATAATCATACATAATTATAATATGAATATTAATTTCAATGAAATATATTATTTTATAAAATTATTGATCTAACCATTTACTTAATAATAATCTAATATAATCAAAAATACAAATAAAAATATTTCCTCGAGGAATTTCTTTTAAAGATATTAATGGATATTTTCTTAATATATGATTATTTATTACAAAACTAACACTTCCTAATACTTCATATTTATGAATAGGTGCTATCATTTTATTGTAATTAACAAAATACATTACTTTTAATTTTTTTTCTTGATTTTTTATAAAAGTTAAATATATATCTTTATTAACACCAACAGGTATTGTATGATATTTTCCAAAAAAAATTGGAATAGAAATAAATTTTTTATATTTTATTATTGGATTTATTGTTTTAAAATTTTTAAACCCCCAATTTAACAATATTTTACTTTCTAATGTACGATTTTTTTCTGTTTTTTCTCCTAAAATAACAGCTAAAAGTCTCATATTATATTTTTTAGCAGAAACTATTAAATTATAACCAGCATTATTAGTATGTCCAGTTTTAATACCATCTACATTTAAAAATTTATCCCATAATAATGAATTACGATTTATCTGATGAATTTTATTAAAAGTAAATTCTTTTTCTTTATATAAAGAATATTCATTAGGAAAATCTCTTATTAATACTGTTCCTAAAATTGACATATCTCTAGCAGATGTATATTGATTTAATTCATCTAATCCATGTACATTTTTAAAAATTGTATCTTTTAATCCTATTTTTTTTGAATAAAAATTCATTAAATTAATAAAATTATTTTGATTACCAGATATATATTCAGCCATTGCAACACAAGCATCATTACCTGATTGTAATATAATACCTTTAATTAAATCTTTAACAAATACATGTTCACCATATTTTAAAAACATTAAAGATGATCCATTAAATAATATATTACCTAAATAATGAGCATGTTTACCTATAGTAACTATATCATTTTGATGAATTTTACCTAATTTAATAGCTTGTTCTATTACATAACTAGTCATTACTTTTGCTAAACTAGCAGGTTTATAATGTATATCAGCATTTTTTTCTGCTAATACTAAACCTGTATAATAATCTATTAAAATATATGATTCAGCTTTTATTATAGGTTTAGATACAGTTTCAAAAACATTTTCATAACTATAAGTTAGATAAGAATACATTACACATGTAATAATTAGTACTAAGTTAATTAATATTTTATAAGAATATTTAATACAATTATTTATTAATTTCATTATATGTTAAACTCTATATTTAGAATAATTTTTTTAATTTAAAATAAATATAATTTTTATTATTAAAATATTTTCTTAAAATATTATTTTATATAATTTTTTATAAAATAGAAATAGATTTCTATAATATTATAAATAAAGGAATTAAATTTGTTAGTAAATAGTCATCAAATTAATTTAAAAAAAAATAAATTTGCTTTAGGTATAGAATATAATGGTAGTAATTATCATGGATGGCAAAAACAAAAAAAATATCCAAATACTATACAACAAAATATAGAAAATGCAATATCCATAATTGCTGATCATAATGTAGAAGTTTTTTGTGCTGGTAGAACAGATATAGGAGTACATAGTATAGGACAAGTTATTCATTTTGAAACTAATACTATACGTAAAATTAAATCTTGGATATTAGGAATTAATAGTTTATTACCTAAAGATATAGTAGTTAATTGGATTATTCCAGTAGTAAAAGATTTTCATGCAAGATTTAGTGCTATATCACGTAAATATTATTATATTATATATAATAGTAAATATCGATCTGGAATATTAAATAATTTAGTTACTCAATATCAATATAATTTAGATATAGTAAAGATGAATAAAGCAGCAAAATATTTGATAGGAGAAAAAGATTTAACTTCTTTTAGATCAGTAAAATGTCAATCTAATAGTCCTTGTAGGAAAATAATACATTTAAATATTATGAAACATAATAATTATATAATAATAGATATTAAAGCTAATTCTTTTATTTATCATATGGTACGTACTATAGTAGGTTGTTTATTAGATATTGGATCAAATATAAAAAAAGAAACTTGGTTGTTAGAATTATTGAAAATAAAAGATAGAACTAAAGCATCAGCTACAGTAAAACCTAATGGATTATTTTTAATAGAAATAGAATATCCAAAAAAATTTAATATACCATATTATAATCATCTAAATTTTCCATATTTTTTATAAAAAAATTTTTTATTAATATTTTTAAATTAAAAAATTTATGAAGTTTTTTTTAATATATATTTATAAATTTTATGAAAATATATATTATTAATTTATAAAATATTAAAAATAATAAATTTAAAATTTAAAATATAAATTAAATAATGAATTTTTTATTTTATTTATTTATATTAAATATATTAAAAAAATAATGGTTATTAATTATATATTAATTATAAAATACAATTTTTTATAAATATTTAAAATAAAGTTTTTATAATTAAAAATTGAGGTATACATAAAATAATATGTATTGGATTGATTATATTCTAATAATAATTATTATTATTTCAACTTTAACAAGTTGGTTTAGAGGTTTTTTAAAAGAAACATTATCAATATTAACTTGGTTTTGTGCATATTTTTTATCTAAAAAATACTATTATTTTTTATCTAAAAATATATATGGAATTGATAATTTATTATTTAGAAATAGTATTTCTATGTTTATTTTATTTGTAATAATATTAATTATTGGATATATAATAAATTATTATTTAAATAAAAAAATAAATAAATCTGCTTTAGATAAAATAAATAAAATTTTTGGTTTAATTTTTGGTATATTTAGAAGTATTGTAATAATCTTAATATTTTTATATTTATTAAATTATTGTAATAATGAATATTATAAAAATATCTTAAAAAAGAAACCACAATTATTTTATTATTTTAATAATTTATTAAATAATATACGGTAATTTATTTTATATTATTAATTATTTTGGTACCCAGAGCGGGACTTGAACCCGCACAACAATATATATGTCGAGGGATTTTAAGTCCCTTGTGTCTACCAATTCCACCATCTGGGCTTTTTAAAAAAATAATATTTTAAAAAAAGGCGCATTCCGGAATTGAACCGAAATAAAAGGATTTGCAATCCTCTGCATAACCATTCTGCCAATGCGCCATATATTTATTTTTACAAATAAAAATTTTTTTTAATAATTTATAAATATTATAAAACGATATTTATAAATATTGCAATAAATATATTATTATAATTTAATAAAAAATTATATATAAAAATTTTAAAGTTATATTTTATATAATAATAAATATTATATTTTTATTTTTTATAATTTTATATACTATAAAAATGATATTTTATAAATATATATTAGGATAATTTATGTCATCTAAATTAATACTTGTAATTAACTGTGGTAGTTCTTCTTTAAAATTTGCTATAATTGATCCTATAAATAAAAAAACTTTATTATCTGGTATTGCAGAATATTTTAATAGTATTAAAGCATATATTAAATGGAAAATTAATAATTCTGAAAAAAAATATTTTTTAACTAAAAAAAGTTCTCATGGAATAGCATTAAATTTTTTAGCAAATAAAATTTTAATTTTGTATCCAATATTATTTAATAATATTATTGCGATTGGACATCGTATTGTTCATGGAGGAGAAAAATTTACACAATCTGTATTAATTAATAATAAAGTTCTAAAAGGAATAAAGGAAGCATGTATATTTGCTCCATTACATAATCCAATTCAATTAATTGGTATAGAAGAAGCATTAAAATCTTTTCCTCATTTAAAAGAAAAACAAGTTGCAGTTTTTGATACTTCTTTTCATCAAACTATACTTAAAGAATCATATTTATATGCTTTACCATTATATTTTTATAAAAAATATAAAATACGTCGTTATGGAGCCCATGGAACAAGTCACAGATATGTTTCTGAAGAAGGATCTAAAATATTAAAAAAATCAATTAATGATTTTAATTGTATTTCTTGTCATTTGGGAAATGGATCATCAGTAACTGCTGTTTATCATGGTAAAAGTGTAGATACTTCAATGGGATTAACTCCATTAGAAGGATTAGTTATGGGAACAAGATGTGGAGATATTGATCCAGCTATTATTTTTTATATGAATAAAGAATTAAAAATGAATATTAATTTAATTGAAAATATTTTAACTAATAAATCAGGTATGTTAGGTTTAACAGATATAACTAGTGATTTTAGATATATTGAAAATAATTATTTAAAAAATAAAAAAATAAAAAATGCAGTAAAAATATTTGTACATCGTTTATCAAAATATATAGCTTCTTATACTGTATTAATGAATAATAAATTAGATGCTATTATTTTTACAGGTGGTATAGGAGAAAATAGTATTTTAATTAGAGAATTAACAATAAAAAAATTAAAAATATTAGGTATAAATATTAATAAAAAATTAAATAACTATATAATACATGGTAAAACAGGATTTATTAATAATGATAATAGTATACCAATATTAGTAATACCAACTAATGAAGAATTATTAATTGCAAAAGATACATTTATAATTATTAATAATTAAAAATATTTTATATGTTAAAAATAAATATTTATAAAGGAAAGATGTAATTATGTCAAAAATTATTTTTTCAATACCTATTAATGTTGATGTAAATTTTTTGACCAGTGTAAATTTAGGATTAATTTATAATTTACAAACACAAAATTTAAAATGTAAATTTTTTAATCCTATTTCTAAAATAGAAAATAATTTTTTTGATTATACAAAAAAGATTTTAATGAAATTTACTACTATAGATTGTATAAAATCATTAAATATTGAAAAATTAGATAATATATTAAAATATAATGACATTATAGATAATATTATTCAAAATTTTTATTCTAGTAAAATAAAAAATAATATTATCTTAATAGAAGGATTAATACCTACTTGTACAGAACAAGAATTATTATTTAATTTTAATTGTAAAATAGCAACAATTTTAAATGCAGATATAATTTTTGTTACATCAATGTTAAAAAAAAATACTTTTGAAGAAATAAAATTAAAAATTAATTCTATTTTTAATAATTTTTTAAGTAAAAAACAACTATGTAATTCATTATATATTATTAAAAAATCTTTTCATAAAAATAATAATCCTTTTTTCTATTGTTATAATTTATTAAAAAAAGATAATATAGAAAAAAAAATAATAAAAAATATTAATTCTTCTTTATTAAAGAATAATACATCTTTTACATATATTCCATGGGGAAAAATATCTACTATATTTAAAATTAATATAATAGAAATATGTCAATATTTAAATTGTAATATAATTAATATTATTAATGATTGTAAAATAAAATCTACAATATTTATAGATAATAATTTTATAAATAAAAAATGTTTTTTTGAATATTTAATTATTGTTTCTATTAAAAATCTAAATTTTTTAAAATATTTATATAAATTAATTATTAATGGTAATTTAGTTACAGCAATTTTATTTACAGAATATAAAGAAAATACTTTTATTGATAATAAAAAAATTATTGATGATTTAATCCATCTAAGTATAAGAAATAAAATAACACTTTTAAATATAAATTTAAATATTTGGCAAATATATTATAAATTACAAAATTTTAATAAAAATTATTTTCCACTAAAAGATAAATTATTAATTAATAAAATTAAAAATTATATGTTAAAATATATAAATAAAATTATTTTTTTTGATAATTTTAATAAAAAAAAACATAATAATTATATTTCACCATATATTTTTAAATATAATATAATCAAGCAAGCAAGAAAATTAAATAAATGTATTCTTCTTCCAGAAGGAAATGAATTACGTATTATAAAAGCAGCTTCTATATGTGCAAATAAGAAGATTGCTAATTTTATATTATTAGGTAAAGTTAATGAAATAGAAAATCTAGCAAAAATAAATAATATTATTTTAAATAAAAGAATTAATATTGTTGATCCTGATCATATCAGAAATAATTATGTTAATTTTGTTATAAATATGCAGAAGTATAAAAATATTGATATACATTTAGCACAAAATTTATTAAAAAATAATATATTTTTAGCAACTATAATGTTAAAATTAGGTGAAGTAGATGGTTTAGTATCTGGTGTAAATCATACAACTGCTGATACAATTAGACCAGCATTACAAATAATTAAAACTTTACCTCAATATTCTTTAATATCATCAATATTTTTTATGTTACTTAAACAAGGAGTATTAATATATGGTGATTGTGCTGTTAATCCTAATCCTAATGCAGAACAATTAGCGGAAATAGCAATACAATCTGCTAAATCTGCTATATTATTTAATATTAAACCTAAAATTGCAATGATTTCATATGCTACAGGTAATTCTTCTACTGGAAAGGATGTTGATCTTGTATTTCAAGCAACTAAAATTGTTCAAAAACAATATCCTAATTTAATTATAGACGGACCTTTACAATATGATGCTGCTATAATAGAAGATATTGGTAAATATAAAGCACCTAATTCTTTAGTTGCTGGTCAAGCTAATGTTATTATATTTCCAAATCTTAATGCAGGAAATATTACTTATAAAGCAGTACAAAGATCTTCTGAAATAATATCTATAGGTCCAATATTACAGGGTATAAATCAACCAGTTAATGATCTTTCTAGAGGTTCTTCTATTGAAGATATTATCTATACTATAGTTATAACATCTATTCAATCATCAAATAAATAATAAGAATTTTTTATATATTTTTTAAAAAATATCTTTTATAAAATTTTATGTTTTCATTAAACTCATAAATTATTGGAATACCAGTAGGTATATTTAAATGTACTATATCAGTATCACTAATATTTTCAATATATTTAATTAATGCACGTAAAGAGTTTCCATGTGCTACTATAATAATTCGTTCTCTATTTTTTATTTTATATAAAATATCATTAACCCATATATCTATTACTCTTTTTAATGTAACTGATAAACTTTCTGTTAATGGTAATTCATAATCTTCTAATTTAGAATATTTAGAATCGTATCTTGGACATCGATGATCTTCTATAGTTAAAGATGGTGGATTAATATCAAAACTACGTCTCCATTTATATACTTGTTTTTTTCCATATTTTTCAGTTATTTGATCTTTATTAAGTCCTTGTAATGCACCATAATGTCTTTCATTTAATTTCCATGTTTTTTTAACAGGTATCCACATTTGATCTAATTCAGTTAAAATTAACCATAAAGTATGTATAGATCTTTTTAAAACAGAAGTATAAGCGTAATCAAATTTAAAATTATAATTTTTTAATATTTTTCCTGCTTGTTTAGCTTCAATTATTCCTTCTTCAGATAATCCAATATCATACCATCCAGTAAAAAGATTTTCTTTATTCCATTGACTTTGACCATGACGAAGTAATACTAATTTTATTGTAGACATACATTATTACCTTTATAATAATATTCAAATAATTTATAAAATTTTAAATAATGATTATTAAATGTCAAAAGAAGAACCACAATTACAAGTTGTTTTTGCTTGAGGATTACGAATAATAAATTTTGATCCTTCTATATTTTCAATATAATCAATTATACTTCCAAATAAATATTGCATGCTAATTGGATCTATTATAATAGAACATTCGAATAAGTTAATTATTATATCTTTTTTATTAATTATTTCATCTAACATAAATTCATATTTAAATCCGTTACATCCCCCTCCAACTATAAATATTCTAAAATTAATTTTTTTATTATTTTTTTTTGAAATAAAACTTTTTATTTTATTAGTAGCTATTTTTGTAATTTTTATTGGTGGATTTATTAAATTATTTTTCATTTTATAATATATTAAATAATATTACATATTTTAGAATATAATCTTGATTTATAACGTGAAGCTTTATTTTTATGTATTAAACCACGATTTACTTGTTTATCAATAATAGATTGCATTTGTTTAAATTCTTTTTGTATTAAATTTTTATTTTTTGTTAATAATGCATTTTTTACTTTTTTTATAAAAGTACGTAACATTGAACGATAACTTATATTATGTTTTCTTTGTTTTTCAGATTTAATAATTCTTTTCTTAGATGATTTAATATTAGCCATTTCATATCCTTTAATAATTAATTTGATTTTTACTATAAAACAAATATAATTTTTAAAATAATCTAAATTTTATTTTAGTATATCTAAAAAATTAATTTTAATAAAATTAATTTTTATTAATTATATTTTTATTTTAATTTCAATATTAATATATATTATATATTCATTAAAATTTTTATAAATAATATATTTATTATTAAGTAATTTTTTATAAATTATACATATACATATATTTTTTAAGGAAATATTTATAATATGAAAAATAAATTTAATTTAAATTTACCAAAAACTAAATTTCCGATGAAAGCAAATCTTTCTATTAATGAACTAATTATATTAGAAAAATGGAAAAAAGATAATTTATATCAAAGAATACTTAATTCTAAAAAAGAAAATAAAATATTTATTTTACATGATGGTCCACCATATGCTAATGGAGATATACATATTGGTCATGCTTTTAATAAAATTTTAAAAGATATTATTATTAAATCAAAAAATATGGATGGATATAATTCTCCATTTATTCCTGGATGGGATTGTCATGGTTTACCTATAGAACAAAAGGTAGAACAAAAATTAAAAATATTAAATAAAAATTTTTCTAAATCTCAATTAAGATTAGAATGTAGAAAATATGCATTAAAACAAATAAAAAAACAAAAAAAAGATTTTATTAGATTAGGAATTTTAGCTGACTGGAAAAATCCATATTTAACTATGGATTTTAAAACAGAGGCTAATATTATTAGAACATTTAGTAAAATATTACAAAATAATCATATATATAAAGGAGAAAAACCAGTACATTGGTGTATTTCTTGTTGTTCTTCTTTAGCCGAAGCTGAAGTAGATTATATAAATAAAAAATCATTATCTTTATATATTAAATTTAAAATTATTGATACTAATTTTATTAAAAATTATTGTAATATAAAAAATAATCTTAATATTTCGCTACTAATATGGACAACAACACCATGGACAATACCTGCTAATAAAGCTATAGCAATACATCCTAATATTATTTATCAATTAGTTAAAATTAATAATGAAATCATAATTATTGCTAAAAATCTAGTTAAAAATATAATGCAAAAAGCCAAAATAATATTTTGGAATATATTAGGAGAAATAAAAGGTAGTTCTTTTAAAAAAATTTTTTTATATAATCCTATTAATAATAATGTTTCATCATTAATTATTACTAATTATATTTCAGAATACTCAGGTACAGGAATTGTTCATATTGCTCCAAATCATGGTTTAGATGATTATAATATATGTAATAAAAATAATATTAAAGGAGTAAATATAATTAATAAGAAAGGATTTTATATTAAAGGAATTCATCCTAATTTAGATAATGTTAATATATTTAATTCTGAAAAAATAATTCAATTAATTTTATTTAAAAATAATTCATTATTTTTATCAGAAAATTACTTACATAGTTATCCTTATTGTTGGCGTCATAAAATACCTGTAATTTTTAAAGCTACACCTCAATGGTTTATTAGTATGGATAAAAATAATCTTAGAAATTTAGCGTTAAATGCAATAAAGAAAGTATCATGGATACCTAATTGGGGATTTAATAGAATGCATACTATGTTAATTAATAGACCAGATTGGTGTATATCTCGCCAACGTTTTTGGGGTATACCAATACCATTATTTATAAATAAAAAAACACAAAAAATACATGATAATTCTATTAATTTTATAGAATCAATAGCAAAAATTATAGAAAAAAAAGGTATACAATCATGGTGGGATTTAGATAAAAAAGATTTTTTAGGTATAGATGCAAATAATTATGAAAAAGTATTAGATGTATTAGATGTTTGGTTTGATTCTGGATCTACTTATAATTCAGTAATTGAAAATATAAAATACTTAAATAAAAAAAAAATTGATATGTATTTAGAAGGATCTGATCAATATAGAGGTTGGTTTATTGCTTCCTTAATAATTTCTACGTCAATAAATAATCAATCTCCTTATAAAACAGTAATTAGTCATGGATTTACTGTAGATAGTCAAGGTAAAAAAATGTCTAAATCTTTAGGAAATATTATTCATCCACAAAAAATAGTAAATTCATTAGGTAGTGATATACTAAGATTATGGGTAGCATCAACTGATTATTCTAATGAAATTTGTATTTCTGAAAATATTTTAAATAAAACTACAGAAATTTATAGAAGAATTCGTAATACAGCAAGATTCTTATTAGCTAATTTAGATGGATTTATTCCTGAAAAAGATATATTAAAAGCAGAAAATATGTTGATATTAGACAAATGGGCTGTAAATAAAGCTAAATTAATACAAAATAATATAGTAAGTAATTATAATAAATATAATATTAAAAATGTAATAAAGGAAATAGTACAATTTTGTTCCATAGATATGGGTTCTTTTTATTTAGAAATTATTAAAGATAGACAATACACCTTTAAAAAAGATAGTATAGCTAGATTAAGTTGTCAAACTGCATTATATTTAATAATTGAAGCTTTAGTAAGGTGGATTGCTCCTATATTATCTTTTACAGCAGATGAAATTTGGAATTATATTCCTGGTACGAAATCAAAATATGTATTTACAGAAGAATGGTATTCTGGATTATTTGAATTATCTTCATATGAAATTATGAATAATAATTATTGGAATGATTTATTTAAATTTAAAATAGAAGTAAATAAAATTATTGAACAAGCAAGAGAAAAAAATATTATAGGTAGTTCTTTAGAAGCTAATATTATTTTATATTTAAATAAAAATATTTATACAAAATTATTATTATTAAGTAATGAATTACGTTTTTTTTTATTAGTTTCTTCTATTACTATTATACAATCTACAAAAAATTATAATAATACATTAATAAGTAAATTTAAAATTACAAAAGCTATAGGAAAAAAATGTTCAAGATGTTGGTATTATTATATAGAACTTACAAATAATATTTGTTACCGTTGTATAAAAAATATTAAAGGTAATGGTGAAACACGTTTATTTATTTAATACTAAATATTGTTTAAATAAAATTTATGAAACAATTTAAAATGAATAATTTTATAAATATAATAATTATATGGATAATCCTATCCATTGATTTAATTAGTAAATTTTTTATTTTTAAATATTTACATTTATATAAGTCGTATTATATTAATTCTTATTTAAATTTATATTATATCAATAATTATGGTATAATACTAGGAATGTTTTGTAATCATAAATATAATTTAATTATTTTATTTATTAATATTTTAGTTTTAATTTTATTTTATTATATAAATATAAGAAAAAAATCTATTAATTTTATTAATAGTTTAATTATTGCTGGATCATTAGGAAATTTTATTAATCGAGTTATTAATGGTTTTGTTATAGATTTTATTGATGTACATATAGGTAATTTACATTATCCTATTTTTAATTTAGCAGATATATCAATATTTATTGGTATAATATTTTTAATTATTAAATATATGTTGTATAGAACTTAAATTTTAAAATTATTATTTTAATAATAATTATATTTATAAATAGGTTGTGATAAAATGAATAATAAAATTCGTTTAGCTATATCTGGTATTAATGGACGTATGGGAAAAACTTTATTAAAAATTATAAATCAAGATAAATATAATTTTACTTTAAATGCAGTTTTAGAATCTAAAAAATCTTTAAATATTAATACTAATATTAAATATATATCTAAAAATATATTATATAATTTAAATATAAAAGATAATATTATGGATATAATTAATGATTTTGATACGTTAATTGATTTTACAAATCCAAAAGCAACATTAAAATATGTTAATATTTGTAATCAATATAATAAAAATATCGTAATTGGAACAACTGGTTTTTCTGAAAAAGAAAAAATAGAAATAAAAAAATTATCTAATAAAATTGGAATTGTTATGTCATCTAATTTTAGTACAGGAATTAATATATTATTTAAAATATTAAAATATATGTCTAAAATTTTTAATAAACAAAACAATACTTTAAATATTGATATTATTGAAAAACATCATAAAAACAAAATAGATTGTCCTTCAGGAACAGCAATATCAATGAAAAATATTATTCAAAAATTTTTTAATCACAAAAATTCTCAAAAAGTTAATTGTCATTCTATAAGAGCTGGTGATATTTATGGAGAACATCAGATAATTTTTTCTTCTATAGGAGAACAAATTGAATTAATACATAAAGCTTCTAATAGAATACCTTTTGCAACGGGAGCCATACAAGCTGCTATATGGATTTCTCATTTTAAGAAAAAAGGAATATATGATATGTGTGATGTATTAGGATTATAAAAAATATATATTATTATGTTTTTAAAAATTATTTATAATCGTAAAAAATCTATATGATAAATTTTTGTTAATTTAAACGGATGATATTGAATATCTGAAATTTTAACTCTAATTAGTTCGTTTTTTTCATTTATTAATTGTATTATTTTATATTTATTATTTAATAAATCATTATTTATATTTAATAAATCTTTACTATTAATAAAAATAGGTATTTCTTTTTTTTTATTTCCATATATTATTGCTGGTATTTTATCATTGATCCGTAATAATTTATTTGATTTTTTTCCTGTTATTTTTCTTTTAAAAATTTTTATTTTATTCATTTTTTTCTCAAATAATTATTTATAAAACTTAAATTTAATATAATTTTTTTGCTGTATCTAATAAATCACTTTTAAAAACTCTTTGCATTTTTTTTATTGCATAAATAATATCATGATGAACCATTTTATCATTTATAACTCCTACGCATCTACCACCATATCCTTTAGATAATAATTCTACTGAATAAGCACCCATACGAGAAGCTAAAATACGATCATAAGCAACAGGAGATCCACCTCTTTGAATATGACCTAAAACAGTAGTTCTTGTTTCTCGTTTTATTTTTGTTTCAATAAATTTTGCTAATTTATTAATATTACAAATATATTCTGTTATCAACACTATAGCATGCTTTTTACCTTTGTCTATTCCTAATTTAATTTCGTTAACTAAATCATTTTGATTATAAATAATTTCAGGTATAACAATAAATTCGCATCCTCCAGCAATAGCAGCTGCTAAAGTTAAATCTCCACAATATCTTCCCATTATTTCTACTATTGATATACGTTGATGAGATGAAGAAGTATCCCTTAAACGATCAATAGCTTGAACAATAGTTTCTAATGCTGTAAAATATCCAATACTATAATCTGTTCCTGCTACATCATTATCAATTGTTCCTGGTATTCCAATACATGGAAATCCCATTTCTGTCAAAGATTTTGCACCCATATAAGAACCATCACCACCAATAACTACTAAAGCATTAATACCATAATATTCCATATTTTGAATTGCTAATTTACGTATTTTAAAATTTTTAAATTGAGGAAATCTTGCTGAACCCAAAAAAGTTCCTCCTCTATTAATAATATCTGATACACTATGTCTATTTAATTTTTTTATATTATTTTTATATAAACCTAAATATCCGTCATATATTCCAAATACTTCAATATTATTACCTATTGCTGTTCTTACAACTCCACGAATAGCAGCATTCATTCCTGGAGAATCACCACCACTAGTAAGAATACCTATTTTATTAATCATTTAAATCTCATTATTTTAAATTTAAAATTAATCTATTAATTTTTAAAATATCCTTTATATTTTTTAGAAACAATAGAATATGGATCTTGATGTATTATAATATCTGAATTAGGAAATTTTTTATTTAAAGCTATTTCTATTTGTTCTGCAATATAATGTGATTCTAATAGAGGTAAATAATCATCTAATACTAAATGTAATTGAATAAAACGTGTTGGACCTGATTTTCTGGTTTTTAATTGATGTGCACCTTTTACTCCTGGCCATGAACTAATTAAATTAATTATTATATTTTTTTCTGTATTAGGTAAAGCTCGATCTAATAATGATTGAATAGCTTTATATCCAACTTTAAATGCATTATAAAAAATAAATAAACTTATTATTAATGCTATTATTGAATCTGCTCTATGTATTCCATAATTATTTAAAAATAAAGCAATTAAAATAGCACTATTAATTAATATATCTGATTCATAATGTATCATATCAGCATGTGTTGCTTGACTATTTGTTTTATGGATAACCTTTCTTTGAAATAAAACTAATATTAAAGTTAAAAAAAATGAAATTATTATTACTAATATTCCAATTACTGGATAATGCAGTTTTTCAGGATTTGATAAATATTTAATAC
Source organism: Enterobacteriaceae endosymbiont of Plateumaris pusilla (assembly GCF_012562765.1). GTDB lineage: Bacteria > Pseudomonadota > Gammaproteobacteria > Enterobacterales > Enterobacteriaceae. Next base: position 64,535 of record NZ_CP046226.1, on the reverse strand, counting down.
TATTCAAACACAGAAATAAAGTAGTACTTGAAATAAACATACTTTGTGCTAAAGCTGATAATGCTTCAGCTTTACCATGACCAAAAGTATGATCTGAATCCGCTGGTTGTAAAGAATAAAATACAATAAATAAATTAATTGTTGAAGAAGTAATATCTACTAAAGAATCAATACAAGCAGCTAACATACTAATAGATTTTGTATACCACCAAGCCCATATTTTTAATATTAATAATGTTAAAGATAGTAAAATAGCTAAACTTGTTGCTTTAGTAACTAAATTAGTATATTGATTTTTTTTAATTATTTTTTTAACTTTAACATTCATGTTTATTTTCATCCTTATTAATTTTATAAGTTTTATAGATTAAAATTAATAAATATTATTATAATTATAGTTTACTTTAACATTAATATTTATTCTATAATAAATATGTTAAATTAAAAATTTTGTTTAAATAAATTATTAAAATTTAAAATTAATTATATAAATTAACTTATAAAATATAAAAATAAAATGAAAAAATTTGATGAAAAAACTTTTGAAGGAATGATATTTATTTTACAAAAATATTGGTCTAAACAAGGATGTTGTATCCTACAACCAATTGATACTGAAGTTGGTGCAGGTACTTCACATCCAATGACATGTTTATATGCTATAGGTCCTGAAATTAAAAAAATTGCATATATACAATTATCTAGAAGACCTTGTGATGGCAGATATGGACAACATCCTAATAGATTACAACAATATTATCAATTTCAAGTTATAATGAAACCACCTCCAAGTAATATTCAAGAATTATATTTAAAATCATTAAAAGTATTACGATTAAATTTTATTGAAAATGATATTCGTTTTGTAGAAGATAATTGGGAAAATCCTACATTAGGAGCTAGTGGAGTAGGATGGGAAATATGGATAAATGGAATGGAAATAAGTCAATTCACATATTTTCAACGAATTGGAGGTTTATCATGTAATCCAGTTACAGGAGAAATTACTTATGGTTTAGAACGTTTAGGTATGCATATACAACAAGTAGAAGATATTTTTAATTTAGTATGGAGTCAAAATAAAAATAATTTAGTAACTTATGGTGATATTTTAAAACAGAATGAATTAGAACAATCTGATTATAATTTTAATTATGCTAATATTGAATTTCTTATAAATTGTTTTCAACATTATGAAAAAGAAGTTACATTTTTATTAAATTTAAAAAATCCATTAATCTTTCCAGCTTATGATAAAGTTTTAAAAGCTTCTCATTGTTTTAATTTATTAGAATCTCGTAGGTTTTTATCTAATACTGAAAGACAAAGATATATTTTGAAATTAAGAAATATGACTAAATTAGTAGTTAAAAAATATTATAATTATATTAAATAACCTTAAAATAGGAAATATTATTTATTATGAAAAAAGAAACTTTATTATTAGAAATTAGTATAGAAGATATTCCTTCTAAATATTTATTAAAAACAGTAAAAATAATTTTTATTAATTTTAAAAATGAATTAAAAAAAAATCATTTTTTATATAAAAAAATTATATGGTTTGCTACTTCTAGAAGAATTACAATTCAAGTATATTATTTAAATATAATACAAATAGATTATATATTTAAAATAAAAGGACCAAATATATCTAATTATAATAAAGATCTATTATCAATAGATATTGTAAAATACTGGATTAAAAAATATCAAATTGAAGATACAAATAAAATTCTATTAAAAAATAATTATTTATTTTATAATAAACAAGTTAAAGGAGTAAATATTAAATATTTATTAACAAAAATGATAATAAATTCTTTAACTAATTTTTCTATGCCTAATTTAATGTATTGGAATATTAAAAATAAATATAGTCTAAAATTTATTAGACCTATAAGAAAAATAACAGTTTTTTTAGGAAATAAAAATATAAAAATTAATATTTTAAATATAAAATCTAGTAAAATCATAAATGGACATCGTTTTATGGGAAAATCTAAAATTATTTTAGATCATGCTAATCAATATGAAAAATATCTTTTAGATAAAGGAAATGTTATTGTTGATTTTTTTAAACGTAAAAATAAAATATTAAATAATATAAAAAAAATTGCTTATTCTTTAAATGGATCAATAAATTTATCTTCTAATTTTTTAGATGAATTAACGTCTATGGTAGAATGGCCAGTTATATTATCAGCTTCATTTAATTCTAAATTTTTATTTTTACCATATGAAATATTAGAATATATTATGATAAAATATCAAAAATATATTCCTTTATATGATACAAACCATAATCTTTTACCAAATTTTATTTTTATATCGAATGTTGAATCTCATGATAATAATTTAATTATCAAAGGAAATGAAAAAGTAATTAAATCAAGATTTGAAGATGCACAATTTTTTTTTAAAACTGATTGTAAAAAAAAATTTGAAGAATATTTAAATGATTTAAAAAACATTATTTTTCAAAAAAATTTAGGTAATTTATTAGATAAAACTATACGTTTAAAAAAATTATCTAAATATATAGCAATTAAATTAAAAGCTAATATAAATAATTGTATTAGAGCTAGTGAACTATCTAAATGTGATTTAGCTACAACAATGGTTCAGGAGTTTCCTGAATTACAAGGTATTATTGGTATGTATTATGCAAAATATAATGGAGAAAATATAGATGTTTGTATCTCTATAAAAGAACAATATCAATATAAATTTAATGATAAAATACCTAATAATTTAACTTCTTGTGTATTATTTTTATCAGATAAAATTGATACTTTAGTTGGTATTTTTGGACTTTCTTTATTTCCTAAAAGTAATAAGGATCCATTTGCATTAAAAAGAATTACATTAGTAATAATAAAAATTATTATTAATAATAAATTAAATTTAAATTTATTAAAATTAATCAAAAAATCTATTTCTTTATATAAAATAAATTTTATTAATAGTAACATTATTAATGATTTAATGAAATTTATAATTAATAGATGTAAAAATTGGTATATATCACTAGGATATGAAAAAAATATTATTCAAGCTGTTTTAACAAATATTATTAATAAACCATTAATATTAGATATAAAAATAAAAACATTAAGTCTATTTTTTAAAAATGAAAAAAAACAGAGTAAACTTTTAATTGATACTTATAAAAGAATAAATAAAATTTTATTAAAAAATCAATCTTTTATTTATGAAAAAATAAATGTTGTTCTTTTAAAAGAAAAAGAAGAGATTATATTATATAATCATTTATTGAAACTATCTAAAATTTTTTTATTAAAAATAAAAAATAATGAATATTATAATATTCTATTAATATTATCAGAATTATATTATCCTATAAATAATTTTTTTAAAAATGTAATAGTAAATATTAATAATATAGAAATAAAAACAAATAGAATTACTCTACTTAATAAAATTAATAATTTTTTATTAAAAATAATTAATATTGAGCAATTATATTAATTTTAGTTGTTTTAATATTTTTTCTATTATAATTTTATTTTTATCGGAAATTGGAGTCATAGGTAATCTCATTGTATCATTATATATTAATCCAATTCTTTTAGCAGCCCACTTTATAGGTATTGGATTAGGTTCTATAAATAATTTATTATGTAAATTTATTAAATGTTCATTTAATATCTCTGCTTTTTTCCATTGATTTTTTTTTATATAATCACAAAATTTACTCATTTCTAAAGCAGCAATATTAGCTGTAACAGAAATAATTCCATGACCACCTAATTTCATAAATTCTAAAGCAGTTGAATCATCTCCACTAATTAAATAAAAAGAATCATGAACTAATCTTTTAATTTGATATATACGTGATAAATTTCCAGTTGCTTCTTTGACACCAATTATATTTTTTATTTTAGATAAACGTCCTATTGTTTTTGGTAATAAATCACAACCAGTTCTAATTGGAACATTATATAATATTTGTGGTAATTTAGTATTATTTGCAATAGTTTTAAAATGTTGATATAAACCTTCTTGTGTAGGACGATTATAATATGGAGTTACACTTAAACATCCTATAATTCCTGAATTTTCTAATTTTGATGTAATTGATATACATTTTGATGTTGAATTAAAACCTGTTCCTGCTATAATGGGAATTCTATTTTTTGCAAAATCTATTGCTAACATTATAATTTTTATATGTTCATTATAATTTAATGTGGCAGATTCACCTGTAGTACCCATAACAACTATAGCTTTTGTACCATTATTGATATGGTACTCAATAATCTTTTTTAAACTTATTTTACAAATATTACCTTTAATATCCATGGGTGTTATAAGTGCTACAATACTTCCGGTGAACATTTTAAATAATCCATTTAAAATAAATAATATTATTATACTAAAAAATTTTTAAAAAATAAACTGAAATAATTAATTCATCTAATTAAAATTTTATTTTTTCTTTAAAAACTTTTCAATTTTTTTTTTAACATTTAAAATACAATCAGTATTATCTATTTTAATATAAAAAAATTTTTTATTTAATGATTTCTTAATATAGTAATGAATTAACGGTTTTGTTTTTTTAGTATATTGTTTTAAACGATTAATAATTGTTTGTTTATTATCATCTGTTCTAATAATTAAATTTTCTCCTGTTATGTCATCTTTTCCTGGTATTTTAGGTGGATTAAAAGTTATATGATATGTTCTTCCGGAAGATTCATGAATCCTACGACCAATTATTCTTTCTATAATTTTATTTTCTGGAATGTGTAATTCTATTACTTTATCTATATTTATATTTTCTTTTTGTAATATATTTGCTTGTAAAATATTTCTAGGATAGCCATCTAATAAAAATCCTTTTTTACAATCTTGATTTAATAATCTTTCTTTAATAATTTTGATTATTATCTTATCTGGTAACATTAAACCACAACTAATAATTTTTTTTATTTGTTTAGATAAAAAAGAATGATTATTTATAATATAATTACGTAATATATTACCCATACAAATATTTGATAAATTATATTTCTCTGATATAAATCTAGCATAAGTTCCTTTACCTGATCCTGGAGGACCTAATAAAATTATACGCATAATAATAAGTTTCTCAAATTATTTTAAAAAAAATTAAAATATTTTTTTTCAAACATAATGATTTTGTTAATATTTTTCATAGTTAGATCTATTTGATCTAAATCACTTATAATATATTCTTTTAAAAATTTATTAATTTTAAAATTAAAAGATTTCATACCAGCAATAATTTTTTTAGATTCTAAATCTACAATAAAAGAAATACCAGGTTGATTCTGTACTATAAAAAATAGTTCATTAATAATAATTTTATCTAAAATTATTAATAATAATTTGTTATTTATTGCATTATTATAAAATATATCAGCATAACTAGATGCAATAATTGTATGAAATCCAAAATCTATTAATGACCATGGTGCATGTTCACGTGATGAACCACAACCAAAATTATCTCTAGTAAGTAAAATTGTAGCATTTTTAAATTTTTTTTTATTTAAAATAAAATTTGGATTAGGAATATATCCATCATCATCAATGTATCTCCAATTATGAAATAAATGATTACCAAATCCTATTTTTTCATTTTTTTGTAAAAATTGTTTTGGTATAATTACATCTGTATCGATATTTGATATATCAAAAGGAGCAACAATACCACTATATTGTAAAGAATAATTTTTCATTTTTATATTATTAAAAATATCTTATATCTATAAAATGTCCACATATAGCTGCTGCAGCTGCCATTATAGGACTAACTAAATGAGTACGACTATTTCTTCCTTGTCTACCTTCAAAATTTCTATTACTTGTGGAAGCACAACGTTCTCCTGATAATAAAATATCACCATTCATTGCTAAACACATAGAACAACCAGGTAATCTCCATTCAAATCCAGAATTTATAAATATTTTATCTAATCCTTCTAATTCTGCTTGTTTTTTAACCATATTAGATCCTGGAACTACTATTGCTTTAACATTATTAGATATTTTATATCCTTGAATTATTTTAGAAGCTACTCTTAAATCTTCAATTCTAGAATTTGTGCAAGATCCAATAAATACTTTATTAATATTAACACTAGTTAATTTCATACCTTCTTGTAAATTCATATATTTTAACGCTTTTTTTGCTGTTTTTTTTTTAGATAAACTTTTAAATGAACTAATTAAAGGAATTGATTTATCTATATCTATAGATTGTTCAGGATTAGTTCCCCAAGTAATTTGGGGTGCAATATTTGAAATATCAATAGTAACAATTTTTTTAAAAATAGCATCTTTATCAGTATATAATGTTTTCCAAAAACTTATAGCTTCATTCCATAATATTCCTTTAGGAGAAAAATTTTTATTTTTTAAATATTCAAAAGTAATATTATCTGGAGCAATTAATCCTGATTTAGCACCCATTTCAATAGTCATATTACATATTGTCATTCTACTTTCCATACTTAATTTTTTTATAACATTACCTGAAAATTCTACAATATATCCATTACAACCACTAATTCCTATTTTTTTTATTATTGCTAAAATTATATCTTTTGCAGTAATTTTTGTTGGTATTTTTCCAATTACTTTTATTAACATATTTTTTGCACGATTTTGTTTTAAAGTTTGTGTTGCTAAAACATGTTCAACTTCAGATGTTCCTATTCCAAAAGATAATGCTCCAAAAGCACCATGAGTTGATGTATGTGAATCTCCACAAACAATAGTCATTCCTGGTAAAGTAATTCCTTGTTCTGGACCAATAACATGGACAATTCCTTGAAATGGATGATTAATGTCATATAATTCAATATTAAATTCTCGACAATTTTTAATTAATTTTACCATTTGTTGTTTTGCTATGGTTCCAGAACCATTAATATCTTTTACTAACGTAGATACATTATGATCCATTGTTGCAAATGTTTTATAAGGTCTATAAACTATTCTTTTTTTTTTACGTAATGCTTCAAAAGCTTGTGGTGAAGTTACTTCATGAATATAATGTCTATCAATATATAATATTGTTGTATTATCTTTTAATTCACAAATTACATGGTGATCATATATTTTTTCATATAATGTTTTTCCCATAATATTATCCTACGTTATATATTTAGTAATTAATGTTCCCATATCTTCTGTTGTTACTATTATTTCATTTGATTGATTAGTAAATAAATCTTTAGTTCTATATCCTAAATTTAAAACGTGTTTAATTGCATTTTCTATTTTTTTAGAAATATTTTTATTTCTTAAACTATATTTAATTAACATAGATAATGATAAAATTTGAGCAATAGGATTAGCAATATTTTTTCCTGCAATATCAGGTGCTGAACCTCCAGCTGGTTCATATAAACCGAAAAATTTATTATTTAAACTGGCAGAAGGTAAATTACCAATAGATCCTGTAATCATAGCACATTGATCAGAAATAATATCTCCAAATAAATTAGTAGATAATATTACATCAAATTGTGATGGATTTTTCATTAATTGCATAACAGCATTATCAATATACATGAATTTTAACTTAACTTGTGAATATTGATGAGATAAATCTTTCAAAATTTCACGCCACATAACAGATGTGTTTAATACATTAGCTTTATCAATTGAACATATTATTTTATTTCTTTGTAAAGCAAAATTAAAAGCCATATGAGCTATTCTTTCTATTTCAAATCTGTAATATATTTCTGTATCAAATGAATATTCATTTTTTCCTATACCTTTTCTTCCATTTGGATTACCAAAATATATTCCTCCTGTTAATTCTCTTATACAAAGAATATTAAATCCTTTACTAAGAATATTATTCTTTAAAGGACTTAGCATATATAAATTATTATAAATATATGCAGGACGTATATTAATAAAAAGATTAAAATACTTTCTTAATTTTAATAAGGCACTTTTTTCTGGTCTTTGATTTAATGGTAAATAATCCCACTTATAACCTCCAACTGATCCAAATAATATTGCATTAGATTCTTCACAACCTAATAATGTTTTTTTAGGTAAAGCTTCACCATATTTATCAATAGCAGATCCTCCAACTAAATATTCATTAGTAATAATATTTGTATTTAAAAAATATCTTACTTTATTTAATACTTTAATTGCTTGTTTCATTACTTCAGGACCAATACCATCTCCAGGTAAAATTGCAATTTTAAATATATTAGACATAATCATTTTATCCAAACAATAACAAAGTTTATTTAGTATTTATTTTTAATATGTTTTTTTTAACTTGATTAAATCTCCATATACTATTAATAATATTAATTATAGCATTAACTGAAGCTTTCATTATATCTTTAGAAAATTCGATTCCATTAAATATTTTTTTTTTATATTTAATTTGTATATTCACTTGATTAATAATTTTTTTATTATAATTTTTAGTATCAAATTCATATTTAATAATATAAAAATTATAATTTGTAATTTTATTTATAACTTTACAAATTACATTCATATGGTTTTTACCTATTGCAGATTTTAAAATTGTTAAATTACCACATTTTAATTTTAAATTTATAGTTGAAATTAAATTATATGTAGATTGAATAGTAAAATCTTCTAAAGAATAATATTTAGTTGTATTTTCAAATTCACTATTAAATGCTAAAGATTCTAAATCATAATTAAATACTCGGCCTTTTTTCTCTGCTAATATAATAAAATTATTATATAATTTATTTATATCATAATCATTATCTTTATAGCCCATTAATTGCATATGATATTTTATAGCAGCTCTTCCTGATTTTGAGGTAAGATTAAGTTCTGTTTTATTTAAACCTATAATTTTAGGATTTAAAATTTCATAAGTATATTTATTTTTTATTATTCCATCTTGATGAATTCCTGAAGAATGAGAAAAAGCATTTTTACCTACAATAGCTTTATTAACTGCTATAGGAATATTACATATTTTACTAACAATTTTACTTGTTTTATATATATTATGATAATTAATATTGGTAAAAAAATTTATATCTTTTTTATGAGTATATAATGCCATTATTACTTCTTCTAAAGCACAATTTCCAGCTCTTTCTCCTATTCCATTAATTGTACCTTCTATTTGTCTTGCTCCTGCATTAATTGCAGTAATAGCATTTCCTACTGCCATACCTAAATCATTATGTGTATGTACAGATATAATACATTGATCAATATTATTAACTTTATTTTTTAGATTATGAATTAACTTACTATATTCATTAGGAAAAGTATAACCTACTGTATCAGGTATATTAATTGTTGTTGCTCCTGCTTTAATAGCAGATTGAACAACTAAACATAAATCATCTATAGGAGTTCTACCAGCATCTTCACAAGAAAATTCAATATCATCAGTATATTTTCTAGCATATTTTATCATAAAAATAATACGTTCAATTACTTTATTTAAAGTACTTTTTAATTTTGTAATAATATGTATGGGTGATGTTGCTAAAAAAATATGAATTCTAAAATTAGATGATATTTTTAAAGCTTCATAAGCTATATCAATATCTTTTTTTTTACATCTAGCTAAAGCACATATTTTACTATTTTTTATAATTCTCGCTATTGTTTGAAAAGATTTAAAATCTCCAGGAGAAGAAATTGGAAATCCAACTTCTATTATATCAATACCCATTGATTCTAATGCTAAAGCTATTTCTACTTTTTCTTTAGTATTCAAACTTATTTTTAAAGATTGCTCTCCATCTCTTAATGTTGTATCAAAAATAATAATTTTTTCTTTCATAAAAATATCAATCTCTTTTAATAAAAATTTTAGTTAAATATTTTATAAATTTTATTTAATATCAGATATATAATTTAATTAAAAAATTAACAAGAGTTTTAATTTTTTATTAAATAATTAAATATTTATTTTAAATATGTAAATTATATGATTTATAATTATAGATGTATTAATATTATTAAATATATGTTTTATATTTTATAAAAGTTATATAATAAATATTAATTCAAACTCATTTTACATAATACTATTAATATAGTTAATAACTATAATTTTAAAACTTATTAAATATTAACAAATAATTTTAATTATCTTATAATTAATTTCTTAAAATATTTTAATATATTTATATGATAAGTTTTAATTTTTAAATAAATTAAAACTTATCATATAAATATTTTATAAAGTGAATATTATAATAATGAATAAATTTTATATGAAATATGCAATTACATTAGCAAAATTAGGGGTTTTTACAACAACTCCTAATCCTAATGTAGGTTGTGTAATAGTTAATAATAATAAAATAGTTGGTACTGGATATCATTTAAAATCCGGACAAAATCATGCAGAAATTAATGCATTAAATATGGCAGGAAAATTTGCAAAAAATTCTACTGTTTATACAACATTAGAACCATGTAATTATTACAATTTAACTCCTTCTTGTTGTAATGCTTTAATAAAAGCTAAAGTTAAATGTGTTATTATAGCAAATAAAGATCCTAATCCTAAAATAAATGGATATGGACTAAAATTATTAAAAAAATTTGGAATAAAAATTAAAACTAATTTTTTATCTAAAAAAGCTGAAAAGTTAAATTTAGGTTTTTTTAAAAGAATGCGTACAGGTATTCCTTATATAAAATTAAAAGTAGCAATATCTTTAGATGGTAAAATAGGTCTTTATAATGGTTTAAGTAAATGGATATCTTCTATAGAATCTAGAAAAGATGTTCAAAAACTTAGAGCCCAAAGCTCTGCTATTTTAAGCACAAGTAGTACAATTTTAAAAGATAATGCTATTTTATTAGTTCGTTGGGATGAATTAGATAATCATATAAAGAAAATATATCCTAAATATTTATTACGACAACCAATAAGAATTATTTTAGATAGACGTAATTTAATAAAACCTACTGATAAATTAATATTATTTCCAGGAAAAATATTATTAATTAGATTAAAATATACATTTGAAAAATGGCCATGTTATGTTGAACAAATAATTATTCCAGAAAAAAATGGTTTTTTAAATTTAAAATATTTATTTAAAAAATTAGGAACAAAAGGTATAAATAATCTTCTTATAGAATCTGGAAGTATATTAGCAGGATCTTTATTAAAAGATAAATTAGTAGATGAATTAATAGTTTATTTATCACCTAAATTATTAGGTAATATTGCATTAAATTTTTGTAATCTTAATGAATTTTTTAATATGAATGATGTTTTAAAATTTAATTTTACTAATGTAAAAAAAATAGGAAAAGATTTAAGATTAAAATTAAAACCTTTATAAATTTAATTTTATTTTAAAAATTATTATGAAAATAATTAACGAAACTGTAATAGCACCAGAAGCGTCTATAGCAATTATTATAGCAAGATTTAATGAATTTATTAATAAAAATTTATTATATGCTGCTATTGATACGTTTCAAAGAATAGGAATGGTAAAAAAAAATAATATAACTGTTATATGGATTCCAGGTTCTTATGAATTACCATTAACAACTAAATTAATAATTAAAAAAAAAATTTACGATGGAATCCTAACAATAGGAACAATTATTAAAGGAAATACTTTACATTTTAAATATTTATCTCAATCTATATGTTTTCAATTATTAAATTTATCTGTAAAAAATCAAATACCAATTTCATTTGGAGTATTAACTACAAATAATATAGAACAAGCAATAGAAAGATCTGGTAGTAAAATAGGAAATCGAGGAACTGAAGCAGCTTTAACGTTATTAGAAATGATAAACTTATTTAAAAAAATTAAATCTTTAAATATAATAAAGGAAGTAAAGTGAAATTTACAGATAGATATCAAGCTCGTAAATATGCTTTACAGGCAATTTATTCCTGGCAAATATCTAAAAATACTTTTAGTGATATTCAATATTATTTTTTAAATGAATCTATAAAAGATATTAAAAATATTGATATAAATTATTTTAATGAATTAATAAATGGAGTAATAATAAATAGTACATATTTAGATAATATAATGAAGCCTTTTTTATCACGTAAATTATTTGAATTAGGTCAAATTGAAAAAGCTATTTTAAGAATTTCATTATATGAATTAATTAATCGTTTAGATGTTCCTTATAAAGTTATTATTAATGAAGGTATTTGTTTAGCAAAATGTTTTGGAGGAGTAGATAATAGTTATAAATTTATAAATGGTGTTTTAGATAAAATAGTTAATAAAATAAGAATTTAAAATATTGTGTATTTTTTTATATAAATATAACATTTATGATTTTTATTAAAGTTTAAATAAATTTTATTAAAAATCATAAATATATATTTATTAATTTTATTAAATTTATTTAATAATTTATAATTCAGATGCAATTTTTTTTGAAAAATTTTTTCCTAAAATAATACTAATTAATTTTAAATTAAATTCAATAGAATATTTAACACTTTGGGCAGTTAATAATTTAAATTTATCATCCCAACATACTGGATTATTTGACCATTGTTTAGATGGAATTAAGTCTTTTAATCCTAAATATCCAGTCATTTTTGCTTGAGGAAAAATATTATTTGATATAAGCATAATTGCAGGAGTAGCACAAATTGCTCCTATAATTCTTTGAGAAGATTTAAATTCATAAATATATTTTAATAATAATTTATTAGATTTAAAATGTTTAGCTGCTTTCATTCCTCCAGGTAAAATCATAGCAATACAATCATCATTATTTGATAAATCTTTTAAAAGAACATCACAAATTAAATTTGTACCATGAGCACATGATATTTTATAATTATTAGTTATACTGACTAAAGTAACATTCATATTACTTCTATTTAAAATATCAATAGAAGAAACAGTTTCTATTTCTTCTATACCATCTGTAATACAAATTAAAATAGAATAACATTTTGACATTATTTTAAACCTTTTTAATAAAAAAATATTTTATTTAATTAATTGGATATACAGGAAAATTAATACACATTTCTAGTATTTTATTTTTAATATATGAAATATTTTTATTTTTTTCATCAAGAATATCTGCTATAAAGTTTGATATTAATGATACTTCATGTTCTTTAAATCCTCTTCTAGTAATTGCAGGAGTACCAATTCTTATTCCTGAAGTAATAAAAGGAGATTTTAAATCATTTGGAATACTGTTTTTATTTACGATAATATTATGTTTGCTTAATAATTTTTCTGCTTGTATTCCACTTATGTTCGTATTAGATAGATCTAATAAAAATAAATGATTATGTGTATTACCTGAAATAATTTTATAATTACGTTTTTTTAATATAGAAACCATTAATTTAGCATTTTTTAAAACTTGTTTTTGATAGATTATAAATTCTGGTTTTGAAGCTTCTTTAAAAGCTACAGCTTTAGCTGCAATAATATGCATTAAAGGACCACCTTGACTACCTGGAAATACAGAAGAATCTAATCTATTAAAAAGGTTATCAATATTTTCTGCAGCTAAAATTAATCCTCCTCTTGGACCAGCTAATGTTTTATGTGTTGTAGTAGTAACTACATGAGCATATGGTATTGGATTTGGATATAATTTAGTAGCTACTAATCCTGCAATATGAGCCATATCAACAAGTAAATATGCTTTTACAATATCAGCTATTTCTCTCATTTTTTTCCAATTACATATTCCAGAATAAGAGGAAAATCCACCAATAATCATTTTAGGTTTATGAATTTTTGCTAACTTTAATAAATTATTATAATCAATAACACCCTTATTATTAATTTTATAAGGTATATTTTTATAAAGTTTTCCAGAAAAATTGACTATAGAACCATGAGTTAAATGACCTCCATGAGAATTTTCTAAACCCATTATTATATCTCCAGGATTTAATAATGCAGAATAAACAGCAAAATTAGCTTGCGATCCTGAATGTGGTTGTACATTAGCATAGTTTGCATTAAATAATTTTTTAGCTCTATTTATAGCTATTTTTTCTATTTCATCAATATATTTACATCCACCATAATATCTTTTTTTAGGATAACCTTCTGCATATTTATTAGTTAATTGAGAACCTTGAACATACATAACATAATTTGAAGCATAATTTTCAGATGCAATCAATTCTATATGTTCTTCTTGACGTTTAATTTCTTTTTGAATTAATTTCCATATTTCAATATCATAATTTGAGTAATTTTTAATTTTATTCAAAATTAATTACCTCTAAAACTAATTATATTAATTATTTTTTTTTCTTTTTAAATAAAAAAATTTTTTAATAAGACTAGTACATTCTTTAACTAATACTCCAGAATTAATTTTTATGCAATAATTTATATTATAAATTCCTAATAAATCTATAAAGGATCCTATTTGATAGTATTTATTATTACTAATACTAAATACTAAACGATTAATTCTACTAATAATTATTGCACCAGAACACATTATACATGGTTCTAATGTTACATACATAGTTGTATTTAATAATCTATAATTTTTTAAATATTTACCAGCTTTTCTTAATGCTATTATTTCAGCATGTCCTGTAGGATCATTTTTTTTAATTGAGTTATTTTTAGCTTCTGAAATAATTTTATTATTTTTTATAATTATAGCACCTACTGGTATTTCACCTGATTTAATTGCTAATTTAGCTAAATTTAAAGCATAATTCATCCAATAAATATCATTTTTCATTAAAATATTATAACCTTTTATTAATTTATAAATAATTTTTAATTATATTGAAATAATAAAATTAATTTTTATTATAAATAAATATTTTTTATTAAAGATAAATTAAGTAAAATTAGATATATTTTTTAAGTATTAATAAAATTATTCATTTTAATAAAATTATTAATTTTATAATTATAAATAATATTATTATACTATTTATCAATAAAATAATTTATATATTAATGATATATTTAAAATATATAAAAAATAAAATCTGATCAATAATATATAACATAGTTCAAATAACAAATCAATTTTGGTTAAATTTTTAAAATTATTAATTAAATTAAAGAGGTATTTATATATGATTAAAAATATTACTGCAGTTCATGGTATGCATGATTATTTTTTTCCAGATACTTTATTATGGGAATATATTGAAAATACTATTAAAAGAATATTAAAAAATTATGGTTATAAAGAAATTAAGATTCCTATTTTAGAAAAAAGTATTTTATTTAAAAAAGCAATAGGTGAAATTACAGATATTGTAGAAAAAGAAATGTATAATTTAAATGATAGAAATGGAGAAAGTCTTACTTTAAGACCAGAAGGAACAGCTGGTTGTATTAGAGCAATAGTTGAACATAATTTTTTTTCTTCTTTAAATAATAGATTATGGTACAATGGACCAATGTTTCGTTATGAAAGACCACAGAAAGGAAGATATAGACAATTTAATCAAATTGGTATCGAAACATTAGGATTAGAATCACCTTATATAGATTCTGAGATAATTATAATTACATCTCATTTTTGGAAAGAGTTAAATATTATAGATGATGTTTTTTTAGAAATTAATTCTATTGGATCTACTAAAGATAGAAAACAATATATTAAAAAACTTATTTTATTTTTAGAAAAAAATTTTCATTTATTAGATGATGATTGTAAAAGAAGAATGTATAAAAATCCTTTAAGGATATTAGATAGTAAAAATCCTAATATGCAAGAATTATTAAATAAAGCTCCTCAATTAAAAAATTTTCTTAGTAAAGACTGTATAGTTAAATTAAATAAATTATGTGATATAATAAAATTATTAAAAATTAATTTTTCTATAAATTACCGTTTAGTTAGAGGATTAGATTATTATAATGATATTGTATTTGAATGGATTACTAATAAAATAGGATCTCATAAAACTATTTGTGGAGGTGGTAGATATGATAAACTAGTTAAAAAATTAAGTAATAAAACTAACATTAGTGGTATTGGATGTGCTATTGGAATAGAACGTTTAATTTTATTAATAAAAAATATTAATAGAATAAAATTAAAAGATGATTATTTAATAGATATTTATCTTGTACCTATGAATGATAATTTAGCCTTATATAAGGCTCTTTTTATTAGTGAAATAATTAGAAAAAAATTTCCTTTATTAAAAATAGTTATTAGTTATAATTTTAGTAATTTAAAAAAACAAATTGTTCAAGCAATAAAACAAAAAGTTCATTTTCTTTTAATTATAGGAGAAAAAGAAATAAATAATAAACAATTAACAATAAAAGATTTATTATTAAATAAACAAAATACTTTCTTTGAAAAAGAATTAATAACTGAATTAGTAAAAATTTTAAATTTTAAAACATAATTTTATTTATTAAATTTTATTTTTAATAATTTCAAATATTTAAAATCTATATATTTATAAATTAATATAAAATTAAATAATTTTGTAAAAATATTTTTTTATAAAATAACTTTATTTAAAAAAATAAATTTTTAATATAATTAAAGAGGAAAAAATGAAATTACAAAAATTAATATTAATTTTTTTTATTTTTTGTTCTTTTATGTTTACTGGATGTTCAAACTATAATAGTTATTATAGTTCAAATCATAATAAACTACTTAAAAAATATAAAACTACTTTAAAAATTTTAAATAAAAATGAATTAAATCCTCAACTAATATGGTTTAGTAAAGTTATTAAAAAATCAAATAATAATTTTTCTAAATTACATGTAGCATATAAAAATAATCTGTTATATATTGCTCACAAAGATGGTATAGTAAAATGTATTAATATTAATAATGGAAATGTAATATGGGATATTAATCTTGCTAAGAAAAATTTTTGTATGTTTTCATATTGTTTACCAGAAGAATTATCTAGTGGTCCTATTATATCAAATAATTCTTTATATTTAGGAAGTGAAAAAGGTAAAATTATTGCTTTAAATATTAAAAATGGTAATAAAATATGGGAAACATTTGTTTTTAGTGAAGTATTATCTGATCCAGTAATTTCAAAAAATATTTTAATTGTACATAATAATAATAATATTTTACAAGGTTTAAATAAAAATAATGGTCATATTTTATGGACAGTAAATTTAGGTCCTTTAGAATCATATTCATTTAGAGGAACATCAAAACCAACAATATTTTTTGATAATGTTATTACAGGTAGTGATAATGGTATTATCAGTTCTCGTATATCAAATAATGGTTCTTTAGTTTGGCAAAAAGATTTAACAAAAATTCCTAATTTATTACATTTATTAAATTTTAATGATATTGATGCACAACCAATAATTTCAAATGGAATAATTTATGTAGGTTCATATAATGGTGATTTTTATGCATTAGATCTTTCTAATGGTGATATTTTTTGGAAAAAATCATATCAAATATCTAGTGATTTTATTATTAATAAAAATAAAATTTATCTTTTTAATATAAAAAATAAACTTTTATCTTTAGATACTAATAAAGGTGATATTATTTGGTCACAAAATAAATTTATAAATAAAGAAACTACAACTCCAATTTATTATAAAAATAATATTATTATTGTAGAAAAATGTGGTAAAATTTATTGGTTAAATTCTTATAATGGTAATATTATTGGTAATATATTAATTAAAAATTTTAATGATAAAATACAATCATCATTATTAGTAAATAATAAATTAATATTACAAACTTATAATGGTAATATTTATGCATTTAAATTATAAATTATTAATTTTAATATATATGAGATTAAAATAATGTTTAATTATCCTATAGTTACTATAGTAGGTTCTCCAAATTCAGGAAAATCTACATTATATAATTTATTAACTAAAACTAATAAAGCATTAGTTAATAATATTCCTGGATTTACAAGAGATAGAAATTATGGATATGTTAAAATAAATCAATATCATTTTATTTGTATTGATACGGGTAGTATAATTGATAGTGTTAAAAAAAAAATAGAACTAAATAATTCTGTAAATCAACAAACTTTTAAAGCTATTCAGGAATCAGATTTAATATTATTTATAATTAAAGGATTATATTTGACAAATATAGATTATGAAATTATAGATAAAATAAGACCATATAAAAAAAAAATTATAATTATTTTAAATAGGAATAACAATGATTGTGAAAAAGAATTTTATTCTTTAGGTTATAAAATATATAATATTAATATTATTGATATACAACATATTAATAAATTATTATTATTAATATTACCTTATATAAAAAGTATTTTTCGAGTAAAAAATTTAATTAAAATTAAAAAATTTAAATATAATAATTCTATCAAAAATATTAGTGTAAAATTAGTAGTTATAGGTACTCCTAATGCTGGTAAATCTACTTTAATTAATAAAATTCTTAAAGAAGATAGAATGGTTGTAAATAATATTGCAGGAACAACTAGAGATTGTATTTCTATTCCAATAAAAAATATGAATGAAATAACAAAAAAATATTTTAATAATTTAATTATTATTGATACTGCAGGAATTAAAAAAAAAAATAAGATTCAAAATATAGAAAAAAATATGATTAAAAATTCTTTTTTATCTATAAAAAAATCTAATATAATTTTATTTATTATTGATGGATCTAAAGATATATTTTCTCATCAAGATATGTCTATAATAAATTATATTATTAATAAAGGAAAACCTATTATAATAGTAATTAATAAATATGATATAATTCAGTTAAAAAAAATAAAACAAATAAAAGAAATAATTAAAATAAAATTTCCATTTATTCCTATGATATTTATATCAGCTAAATATGGTGTAGGTTTAAAAAAATTATTTAAATTATTATATAAAATATATAATTTAACTAATCATAAAATTAACACTTCAAAATTAATGAAAATTATGTATTCAGCAATTAATGATTTTCCTCCACCTATGATAAATAATCATCGTATAAAACTAAAATATATACATGTAGGTAAATATAATCCATTAACTTTAATTATTCATGGAAATCAAGTAAAAAAATTAGGAAATAATTATAAACGTTATTTATCAAATTTTTTATATAAAAAATTAAATTTTTTTGGTATTCCTATTTTTTTAAAATTTAAAGAAAATAAAAACCCTTATATTAATAATTATATAAATTAATATAACTAATATTTAATAAAATGAATAAAATTCCTTATTATAAATTTTCAGTTGCTCCTATGTTTAAAAAAACTGATAAATATTGTCGTTATTTTTATAGAAAATTAACTAAACATGCTCTTTTATATACTGAAATGATACATTCTAATGCTATTATTAATAATAAATCAATTTTATTAAATAATTATGGAAAAAATATTGCATTACAATTAGCAGGTAATAATCCTAAAACATTATCTTTTTGTGCAAAACAAGCAGAAAAATTAGGATATAAAGAAATTAATTTAAATGTAGGGTGTCCTTCTATTAAAGCTCAAAAAGGTAATTTTGGTGCATGTTTAATGAATCAATACAATATTCTTTCTGATTGTATTAAATCAATGAGTGATAGTGTTTCAATACCAGTTACAATAAAAACTCGTATTGGTATAAATGATGATGATAGTTATTCTTTTTTATATAAATTTATAGATAAATTATCTGTTAGTGGTTGTAGTATGTTTATTATTCATGCTCGTAAAGCAATATTTTTTAATAAAAAAAATACTAAATATGATCTTAATAATTTTAATTTAAATTATAAAGTTGTATATGCAATTAAAAAAGAATTCTCAAATATTAAAATATCTATAAATGGAGAAATTAAAAATTTTGAAGAAGTAATGAATCATTTAAAATATGTAGATGGAGTTATGATGGGTAGAAAAATTTTTAATGATCCTAAATTTTTAATGAAAATTGATAAAAAAATTTTTTATCAAAAATATATTTTACAGTCTCCTATAACAATTATAAAATCTATGTATTCTTATATAGAACAA
The DNA here is from genome assembly GCF_012562765.1 of Enterobacteriaceae endosymbiont of Plateumaris pusilla. GTDB lineage: Bacteria > Pseudomonadota > Gammaproteobacteria > Enterobacterales > Enterobacteriaceae. The sequence goes on along the minus strand of NZ_CP046226.1, from coordinate 44,566 downwards.
GAATTAAAAAAAGGTATAAATTTGAAAAAAATTATTTTTTCTATGTTAAATTTTTTTAATGGATTAAATGGTTCTGTAAATTTTAAAAAATATATTAATAATAAAAATAATTATTTAAATAATAGTAGTATTCAAGTATTAAATAAAGCATTATCTTATATAAAAGATATATAAAATTATAATAATTATTAAAATATAATTTTATATAATTAATGTTATATCAATATTCATACCTTATAAATGTTAATTTATGATAGTAAATAATATAATAAAAAAATCTAAATTCAGAAAAGATTTTGATATAGAAGGAATTAAATTACCTCCTCATTCATTAGAAGCAGAACAATCGATATTAGGAGGGTTAATGTTAGATAATAATCGTTGGGAAAATGTTATAGAAAAAATTATAGTACAAGATTTTTTTACATTTGCTCATAGAATTATTTTTACTGAGATGCAATTGTTAACAGATACTGGAAAACCAATTGATTTAATTACTTTATCAGAATCTTTAGAAAATAAAAGTAAATTAGATGATGTAGGCGGTTTTGCATATTTAGCTGAATTATCTAAAAATATTCCTAGTGTATCTAATATTTATGCATATATTGATATTGTAAGAGAAAGAGCTGTTATTAGAGAAATGATATTAGCTGCAAATGAAATTGCTGAAGCTGGATATTATCCTAATGGAAGAAAAAGTGAAGAATTAATAAATTTAGCTGAATCTCGTATTTTTCAAATAGCAGAAAAACGTATAAATAAAGATACTAAACCTAAAGGTGTAGATGAAATTTTAGAAGTAACAATTTCTAAAATTGAATCTTTTTATAAATCAACTAAACATGGTGTTACTGGAATAGATACAGGTTATCATGCATTAAATAAAAAAACAGCCGGATTACAAAAATCTGATTTAATTATTATTGCTGCTAGACCTTCAATGGGTAAAACAACTTTTGCCATGAATATTTGTGAAAATGCAGCTATATCACAAGATAAACCTGTACTTATATTTAGTTTAGAAATGCCATGTGAACAAATTATGATGCGTATGTTAGCTTCTCTTTCTAGAGTTGATCAAACACGTATTCGTACAGGACAATTAAATGATAATGATTGGGAAAAAATTTCAAATACAATGGCTCTTTTATTAAAGAAAAAAAATATATATATTGATGATTCTTCTGAACTTACTCCTACTGAAGTAAGATTAAGATCTCGTAGAATATTTAGAGAACATAATGGATTAAGTTTAATTATGGTTGATTATTTACAATTAATGAGAGTTCCTTCATTATCTTTTAATAGAACATTAGAAATTGCTGAAATTTCACGTTCATTAAAAGCATTAGCAAAAGAATTGCATGTACCTGTATTAGCATTATCTCAATTAAATAGATCTTTAGAACAGAGATCTGATAAACGTCCAATGAATTCTGATTTAAGAGAATCTGGGTCTATTGAACAAGATGCTGATTTAATTATGTTTATTTATAGAGATGAAGTATATAATGAACATAGTAATTTACAAGGTATTGCAGAAATAATTATAGGAAAACAACGTAACGGTCCAATTGGTACTATAAGATTAACATTTAATAATAAAATAGCTCGATTTGATAATTATTCAAATTATTATAGTAATTCTAATATTGATTAATTATAAATTAATTAGTTATAATAATTAATTTATACAAGCTAATTATTAATTTAAATTAATTTTTATAAAACTATAGTGAAATTATCAATGTTAAAAATTTTTAATACTTTAAGTAAACAAAAAGAAATATTTAAACCAATTCATAAAAATGAAGTTAAAATTTATGTTTGTGGAGTAACAACATATGATTTATGTCATATTGGACACGGAAGGACTTTTATAATTTTTGATTTAATTATTAGATATTTAAAAAATTTAGGATATAAAGTACAATATATAAGAAATATTACTGATATTGATGATAAAATAATAAATTTAGCAAATAAAAAAAATATAAATATTAAATATCTTACGAATAAGATGATTTCTGAAATGAAATTAGATTTTAGAAATCTTAATCTTTTAAATCCTGATATAGAACCTAGGGTAACTAAGCATATTAATGAAATTATTTTAATAATTAAAAATTTAATTAATAATAATAATGCATATATTGCTAAAAATGGAGATGTGATGTTTTCTATTAAAAGTTACTTACATTATGGTCAATTATCTCGACAAAATTTAAATAAATTAAAAATACAAAATAAAAAAATATATTTTTCTATTAAAAAAAATTATATAGATTTTGTTTTATGGAAGAAATCTGAAAATAAAAAAATTGGATGGTTATCTCCATGGGGTTATGGAAGACCTGGATGGCACATAGAATGTTCAGCTATGAGTCGTAAATATTTTGGTAATTGTTTTGATATACATGGTGGTGGTAATGATTTAATTTTTCCTCATCATGAAAATGAAATAGCTCAATCATCTTGTTTAGATAAATCATTTTATGTTAATTATTGGATTCATAGTGGAATGGTTATGATAAATAATAAAAAAATGTCTAAATCATTAAATAATTCTTTAAAATTAAGAGATATTTTATCTAAATATAATGATGAAGTTATTCGATATTTTTTTACTTCTACACATTATAGGAGTCCTATAATTTATAATGAAAATATTTTAAAACAATCTGAAGCTTCTATAAAAAGATTATATACATCAATATATCATATAAATGATATTTTACTTAATATTGGTATGAATAATCACAATTATAAAAAAGATAAACAAAATATTTTTTTTGAAAAAAAATTTTATGAAGCAATGAATGATGATTTTAATACACCAAAAGTTTATAGTATATTATTTAATATGTCATATCAAATTAACATTTTAAATAATCAAAAAAAATTTTTATATGCTAATAATTTAATATTAAAATTAAAAGATTTAGGAAATATTTTAGGAATTCTTTTTTATAATCCTAAAAATTATTTTAAAGAAAATAAAAATTCATGTTATTTTGATAAATATCAAATTGAAAAATTAATTAAAATACGAAATGATGCTCGTAAAAAAAAATGTTGGATAAAAGCAGATTATATTCGAAATCTATTATATAAAAAAAATATTCTTCTAGAAGATTCACAATCTAAAACTATATGGAAAAAAAAAACTAAATAATATTTTTTATAAATAATTTTATGAAAAAATCATTAAAAAAAGAAATTGAAGAATTACGTAATGAAATACATTATCATAATCATAGATATCATGTATTAAATCATCCAGAAATACCTGATTATAAATTTGATGAATTATTATATAAATTAAAACATTTAGAAAATTTATTTCCTCATTTAATAACAAATAATTCTCCAACTAAATCTGTAGGAGGTATTACATTATTAAATATAAAAAAAATAAATCATATAATTCCTATGTTATCATTAAATAATGTTTTTAATGAAAAAGATTTATTTTTAAAATTTTTAAATCCTATAAAAAATTTGTTAAATAAAACGAAAAATTATTTTTGTTGTGAATTAAAATTTGATGGAATAGCAACAAGTTTATTATATAATAATGGTCAATTAATACAAGCCTCTACTAGAGGAAATGGAATAATAGGAGAAAACATAACTAATAATATATTATATATTAATGATATTCCTCATAAATTACAAGGAAATAATTTTCCTTCTATACTAGAAGTTAGAGGAGAAATATTTATGAAGAAAGTAAATTTAAATATATTAAATCAAAATAATATTTTTAATAAACAATTTGCTAATACTCGTAGTGCAGTTTTAAGTTTTTTACGATTAAAAAATATTAATAATAATATTAATTATAATTTGTTAAATTTTTTTAGTTATGGTATAGGTTTTATACAAAGTAAAAAAAAAATATCTAGTCATATAAAAATATTAAAACAACTTAAAAATTATGGTTTACCAATTTCTAAACATACAACAATTTGTACTTCTTTAAAAGAAATTTCTTTTTTTTATGAAAAAATAAAACGAGAAAGAAATAATTTTTTATATAATATTGATGGTATTGTTATTAAAATAGATAATATTAAAATACAAAAAATATTAGGTTGTACATCACATGCTCCTAAATGGGCTATTGCATATAAATTTCCTCCACAAGAAAAAATAACAATTTTAAAAAATATTATTTTTCAAATAGGACGAACAGGAGTAATTACTCCTGTAGGAAAATTTAAAACTATTAAAATAGATGGAGTTAATATTAGTAATGCTAGTTTATATAATATTAATGAAATTAAAAAATTAAATTTAAAAATAGGAGATGTGATTGTAGTACAACGTTGTGGTGATGTTATACCAAAAATAATTAATATTATAAAAAAAGAAAGAAAAAATAATATTACAACTAATATTATTTTTCCTAAAATATGTCCAGATTGTAAATCTATTCTTAAAATAAAAAATTATAATAAAAAAACATTATATTGTCCATCTGATCTAAATTGTAAATCTCAACTAAAAGGATATTTAAAACATTTTATATCACGTAATGCAATGAATATTAATTATATAGGTAATCAACTTATTAATAAATTAGTTGATATTAATTTAGTTAAAAATCCTATAGATTTATTTAATTTAAATATAAATACTTTAAATAAAATTCCTCATTTAGGAAATAAATCTATTTTAAAAATATTAAATGCAATAGAAATATCAAAAAAAACAACTTTTACTAGATTTTTATATTCTTTAGGAATTAGTGAAGTAGGTTTAGTTACTGCAAATAATTTAAATAAACATTTTCAAAATTTAAGTAATTTTTTAAATGCTGATTTAAAAGATTTTTATTCTATATCTGGTATAGGAAAAAAAATTGCATATAATTTATATAAATTTATTAATGATAAAAAAAAATTATATATAATTAATAAATTAGTGAATGAAATTGGTATTAATTGGAATAATAATATTATTATTAGTAATTTTTTTTATAAAAAAAAAATAGTATTAACAGGAAAATTAATTTCAATAAATAGATTAAAAGTAATAGAAAAATTAATAAATTTAGGAGCTATGATTTATAATCATATTTCTAAAAATATAGATATTATTATTGTAGGAAAAAATCCTGGATCTAAAATATTTAAAGCAAAAAAATTAAATATAATAATTATAAACGAACAACAATTATTAGAATTAATTAATAAAAATTAATTTTAGTATTATATGTAATAAATTGTTTATTTATATAATAAATGATATCTTTGTAAATTAAATTAAATAGATTTAATAGTTAAATTCATATGACAAAATTTAAAGATATAATAGAATATTATTTCTCCAAACAAAAAAATCATGAAAAATTATTACAAAATAAAGAATTAATACAATCAGTTAATAATGTTATTGATATGTTAGATAAAGGAAAATTAAGAGTATCAGAAAAAGTAGATAATAAATGGATAACACATCAATGGATAAAAAAAGCTATTTTATTATATTTTAAAATTAGTAATAATTTCTTTATAAAAGACAATTATAATTGTTATTATGATAAAATTCCTTCAAAATTTTATAATATTAATAAAGATGATTTTAATAAACTAAATTGTCGTATTATACCTCCTACTACTGTAAGATATGGATCATTTTTATCTAAAAATGTTATTTTAATGCCTTCTTTTATAAATATAGGATCTTTTATAGGTAAAGGAACTATGATAGATACTTGGTCAACTATTGGATCATGTGCTCAAATTGGAAAAAATGTTCACATATCTGGAGGAGTTGGTATAGGAGGAGTTTTAGAACCTATTCAATCTAATCCAACAATTATAGAAGATAATTGTTTTATTGGAGCTCGATCAGAAATAGTTGAAGGAGTTATTGTTGAAAGTGGTTCAGTTATTTCTATGGGAGTATATATTGGTCAAAGTACTAAAATATATGATAGAGAAACAGGATTAATTTATTTTGGTAAAGTTCCTAGTGGTTCGGTTATAGTTTCTGGTAACTTACCATCTAAAGATGGTAAATATAGTTTATATTGTGCTGTAATAGTAAAAAAAGTAGATTTTAAAACTTTAAGTAAAATTGAAATTAATAACCTTTTACGTGAAAATAATTAAATTATTTAAGTATTTTTTTAAAGAAAATTTATATATTTATAAATAAAAGAAATTATTTTTAATTAAATCTAATACTTATAGATAATAAATGTTTATATAAATTATAATAATTAAATAGGTATTTTATAAATATGAAAGTATTGAGTCATACATTAGGTTTTCCTAGAATTGGTCCTTATCGTGAATTAAAAAAAGCTCAAGAAAAATATTGGAATAATCAAATAACAAAAGAAAAATTATTTAATATTGGTTATAATATTAGGAAATTTAATTTAAATAAACAAATAGATAATCATATTGATTTATTACCTATAGGTGATTTTGCATGGTATGATCATATACTTAATACTAGTTTAATGTTAGGAAATGTTCCTATAAGATTCCAAAAAAAAATAGATAATTCTATAAATATAGATACAATGTTTTATATTGGTAGAGGTTCTATTCATAATAAAAAAGCATTAAATGCTAGTAAAATGACTAAGTGGTTTAATACTAATTATCATTATATAGTTCCTGAATTTTATAAAAATCAGTCTTTTAATTTTATTTGGAAACAATTATTAATTGAATTAGATGAAGCTATAAAAATGAATATTAATAATATTAAACCAATATTAATTGGTCCACTTACATATCTTTGGTTAGGTACCAAAGTAGAAAACAATAATTTTAGTCGTTTAGAATTATTAAAAAATATTTTACCAATTTATATTGAAATATTATTAGAGATAAAAAAAAGAAATATTCAATGGATTCAAATAGATGAACCTATTTTAGCTTTAGAATTACCAGAAAAATGGTTAAAATCATTTAAAAATACTTATGATATATTAAGAAATAATATTAGTAATGATATTAATATATTATTAACAACATATTTTGGTGGTATTAGTCATAATATTGAACTAATTAAATTATTACCTATTAATGGAATACATATAGATTTAGTTAATGGAAAAGATAATATTGAATATATTAATAATAATATTTCTAAAAAATGGATTATATCTTTTGGAATTGTTAGTGGTAGAAATATTTGGAAAACTGATTTAAAAAAATGGTATGATATTTTAATATCTATAAAAAATAATAGACCATTATTATGGATTGGTAGTTCTTGTTCATTAATGCATAGTCCAGTAGATTTAAATTTAGAGTTTAAATTAGATAAAAAAATTAAAAATTGGTTTTCTTTTGCAATACAAAAATGTCAAGAATTATATTTAATAGTTAAAGCTATTAATAATAATGATCCTAGTCAATTAATTGAATGGAGTAAATTCATATATACTAGAAAAATTTCTAAAAAAATAACTAACATACAAGTACAAAAAAAAATATTATTACTTGGTAATAATATTATAAATAATCGTAAACATTATGATACTAGATCAATTTTACAAAAAGAAAAATTAAAATTACCATTAATGCCAACTACAACTATAGGATCATTTCCTCAAACATCAGATATTAGAAAATTAAGATCTGATTTTAAATCAGGATATATTGATTATAATAATTATAAAAAAAATATGAAAAATCATATTAAAAACATTATTAATATTCAAGAAAAATTAGATTTAGATGTATTAGTTCATGGAGAACCAGAAAGAAATGACATGGTTGAATATTTTGGAGAAAATCTTAATGGATTTGTTATAACTGAAAATGGTTGGATTCAAAGTTATGGTTCTCGTTGTGTAAAACCACCAATTATTATTGGAGATATTAGTAGAAGTAAACCAATAACAGTATATTGGTCTCAATACGCACAATCATTAACAAAAAAAATAGTTAAAGGAATGTTAACTGGTCCTATAACAATGTTACTTTGGTCTTTTCCTCGAGATGATATTTCACCTATAGAAATTACTAAGCAAATTGCATTAGCTCTAAAAGAAGAGATATATGACTTAGAAAAATCAAATATTAAAATTATACAAATAGACGAACCTGCTTTAAGAGAAGGATTACCTTTAAAGAAATCTGAATGGAATGAATATTTAAATTGGGCAATAGAATCTTTTCATTTAACAATATCATCTACAAAAGATGAAACACAAATTCATACCCATATGTGTTACTCTGAATTTAAGGATATTATTAATTCTATTCTTATTTTAGATGCTGATGTTATCAGTATTGAAACATCTCGTTCTGGTACTAATTTAATAAAATTATTTAAAAAATTAAATTATCCAAATGAATTAGGATTAGGAGTATATGATATACATTCACCTAATATACCTTCTATAAGTAAAATTCAATCATTTTTAATAGAAGCATTAAAAAATATTTCTTTTAAAAAATTTTGGATAAATCCTGATTGTGGATTGAAAACAAGAACATGGGAAGAGGTAATAAAAAGTTTACATAATATGGTACAAGCAACTAAAATTCTAAGAAAAAAATATAACTATTATTTAAAATAAATAATAAAAAATAATTAATAAATTGCATCCGGGAGGATTCGAACCTCCGACCGCTCGGTTCGTAGCCGAGTACTCTATCCACTAAGCTACGGATGCTAATTACGGTGAGAGAGAGATTCGAACCCTCGATGTAAATTAATATCACATACACCCTTAGCAGGGGCGCGCCTTCAACCACTCGGCCATCTCACCATATAAAAATTATATTATATTTTATGAAAAAATAAGTCAAATTAATTATTAAATAATTTTATATAAAAAATTATTTTATTTATTTTATCAAATTGTTTGCTGATTTTTTTCTGCTTGAATCCGTTGATAAATTTCTTCACGATGTACAGCTATTTCTCTAGGAGCATTAACACCAATTCGTACTTGATTTCCTTTAATTCCTAATACTGTTACTATAACATCATCACCTATCATAAGTGTTTCGCCTACTCGGCGAGTAAGAATAAGCATCCTTTTCTCCTTAAAAGAAATAAAAAAAATGAGAATTAATTAATATTTTATTAAAATTATTAATGAAAATATTTTAATAAGATAAATAAAAATTAAATATATAGATATAATCTTATAAATTTAATTATTTAATTATTTAATTATATTAAATATTATTTTTCTTATATAATTTTAAAAAAAATAATTTAATTTTATTTAAAAATAAAAAAAATTTTTCTTTATTAAAATTACAATTTACTTGTGCTATAGTAACACATCCACCAACTTTACAATATTTTTTATCATAAAATTTATTAATAATTTCAATAACATTAATTTCTTTTGATAAATTTTTAGAAATTTTCATTATTAAATAAAAATTATTTTCCCATTGAGTAGATAATATTATTATAAATTTATTTATTTTACTAATTAAATTTTTTAAAACAAAATTAAAAAATTTAGGATGAAAATTATAAATATTACTTATTATAAAATTTATATCTTGTAAAAAAATACTTTTATCAAATAAAATTTGACTTTCTTTATTAATAAAATATTGTTCAAAATTTTTTAAAGATTTTTTTAAAATATTATTTTTATCTTTATATATTAATATTTTTTCAATTAAATTAGTTTCATTTGTTTTTAAAATATTAGAAATTAATTTTAATTTTTTATTTTGTTTTTGTATATATTCTAATGAATAATTATGAGTAATTGCATGTATTCTTTTAATTCCATGTGATATATTACTAAATTTTTTAATTGTAAAAAAACCAATTTGATTAGTATTTAATATATGAGTACCTTTACAAAATTCTTTAGAAATATTTTCTATTTCTACAATTCTAACAATATTACTGTATTTTTCATTAAATAATGATATTATATTTACATCTTTTTTAGCTATATTTTTATCAACTAAATATGTATTAATAGGAATACTATCAAATATATAGTTATTTATCATTTTTTCTATTTGGAATAACATTGATAATTCAAAGTTTTTTAAATAAGAAAAATCAAAACGTAAATAAGTATGTGTAATATATGATCCTTTTTGTTGTATGTCATTTCCTAATAATTTACGTAAACAAGCATGTAATAAATGTGTTACTGAATGATTTCTACTAATATTTAATCTATGTTTAATATTTATTTTTGCTTTTATGTAATTATTTATTTCTAATGTACCCTCAATCATTTTACCTATATGAAGAATCAAATTTCCATTAATTTTTGTATCATAAACTTCAAACAAATTATTTTTATCTTTTTGTAAAAATCCTATATCACCTATTTGTCCTCCTGATTCCCCATAAAAAGGAGTGATGTTTAATATTATTACTCCTTTATCTCCTTTATTAATTTTATGTACTAATTTATTATTTACATATATATCTAATATACAACTATTAATTTTATATTTATTATAACCATCAAAATTTGATATTTTATTTATATAAAATAATTTTTGATTATTTTTAAATAAACTATTTTTTCTAGAAATACTACGTTGTATATTCATAAATTTTTCAAATTCTTTTTGATCTATATTAATATTTTTTTTTTTACATATATTTTTTATTAAATCTATTGATACTCCAAAAGTATCATATAAGTAAAATAATTTTTCTCCATTTAAAATATTTGTTTTTAATTTTCTAATTTCTTTATTTAATAATATTGTTCCTTTTTTTAAAATAATTTCAAAATTTTCTTCTTCAATTCGTATTACATTTTCAATATAATCAGATTTTTTATTTAGTTTTATTATTTCAGTATTAATATTAATATTTTCTATAAATTTTTTAACTAATTTATAAAAAAAAGGTTTACTTTGTCCTAATATTTTTCCATGATTTATAGCTCTTCTCATAATACGTCTTAATGCATATCCTCTATTTTCATTACTAGGTAGTATTCCTTCATATATTAAATAAACAGTAGATCTAATATGATCTGCTATTACTTTTAATGAATTATTTTCTAAATTTTTAGTATTAGTGATTTTAGCTATATATTGAATTAATTTTTTAAATATATTTAATTGATAATTAGAATCAAATCCTTGTAAAACTGAGCTAATACGTTCCAATCCCATTCCTGTATCTACAGATTGTATGGGTAATGGAATTAATTTTCCATCTAAAGTTTTATTAAATTGTATAAATACAATATTCCATATTTCAATAAAGCGATTTCCAGTATTATTTACAATATTACCAGATAAATGATTACCTAAATCATAAAAAATTTCAGTAGATGGTCCACAAGGACCAGTACTATCCATTTGCCAAAAATTATCAGAATTATAAAGAATATTATTTTTATCTCCGATTAATAAAATATTTTTTTTTAAAATACCTATATCTTTATTCCATATATTATAAGTTTCTTTATCTGTATGATATACAGTAACAAATATTTTATTTTTATTTAAATTAAACCATTTTGAATTTGTTAATAATTCCCACGCATAATAAATTGCTTCTTTTTTAAAATAATCTCCAAAACTAAAATTACCTAACATTTCAAAAAATGTATGATGTCTATTTGTAAAACCTACATTTTCTAAATCATTATGTTTTCCTCCAATACGTATACATTTTTGAATTGTAACTATTCGTGAATAATTAGATTTTTCATATCCTAAAAAATATTTTTTGAATTGATTCATTCCTGCATTTGTAAATAATAATGATGAATCATTGTATGGTATTAACGAACTACCTTCTAATATAATATGTTTTTTATTATAAAAATAATTTAGAAAAATATTACTAATTTCATTGGTTGTCTTTTCCATATGTAGAAAACCTTTAATCTATTTATTGATTATATTAAATTTATTTTTTTAAAAAATAATTATTAAAAAATATTTTTATTTAATAAAAGTTCTCGTATTTTTAATTCAATTTCATTTGCTTTTTTTTTATTTTGTTTTAAAAAATTTATAGCATTTAATTTTCCTTGACCTATTTTTTCACTTTTATAACTATACCATGAACCACATTTTTCAATTATTTTTTGTGAAACACCTAAATCTAATAATTCTCCATAAATATTTATTCCTTCACCATATATAATTTGAAATTCAGCTTGTTTAAAAGGAACAGCAACTTTATTTTTAACTACTTTTACTCTCGTTTCACTGCCTATAATATTATCTCCATTTTTTACAACACCAATTTTACGAATATCTAATCTTATAGAAGAATAAAATTTTAAGGCATTACCTCCAGTAGTAACTTCAGGATTTCCAAATAATACTCCTATTTTCATACGTATTTGATTAATAAAAATTAATAATGTATTAGATTGTTTTAAGTTACTAGCTAATTTACGCATTGCTTGACTCATCATTCTAGCAGCTAATCCTATATGAGAATCACCTATTTCACCTTCAATTTCTGCTTTAGGAGTTAATGCTGCTACAGAATCTACAATAATAACATCTACTATACCTGATTTAGCTAAAGCATCACATAATTCTAATGCTTGTTCTCCTGTATCAGGTTGAGAACATAATAAACGATTAATATCAACGTGAAGTTTTTTTGCATATATTGGATCTAATGCATGTTCTGCATCAATAAAAGCACATATTTTTCCTATTTTTTGAGCTTCAGCTATAACTTGTAATGTTAATGTTGTTTTTCCTGAAGATTCAGGACCATATATTTCTACAATACGACCAATAGGTAAACCACCAATTCCTAAAGCTATATCTAGAGTTATAGATCCTGTTGATATAGATTCTATATCCATAGTTCTATTATCACCTAATCTCATAATAGAACCTTTACCAAATTGTTTTTCTATTTGATTAATAGCATCATCAAGAACTTTTTGTTTTTCTTTTGTTAAACTCACAAATTTTCCTTATAAGTACATAATATTGAAATTAAAATATAATTATTTATTAATATAATATTAATTATTATATATTGTATGTTAATTATAGAATATATTATTAATATAAATAATGAATTTAAAAAAAAATAATGTAATTAATATGGATGAAATTAAAAAATTTTATAAAAAACCTACTTATATTTTAAATATAAAAGGTTTACAATGTCCTAAAACAATAATAATGATAAAAAAAAGTACTGTTAATATGATATTAAATGAAACTTTACTTATTATTACTGATAATAATTTAGTTTATTTAGATATAAAACAATTCTGTTTATTTATGAAATATAAAATTATCAAAAAAAAAATGAATTCTATTCCTTATTTATTTTTAATAAAAAAATTATAATAAATATTTTATATATTATTTCTTACGTATAATTCATAATTTACAATACTTAATTTTTTTTTACGATATAAAAACCAATTTTTTGGTAATGTTATTTTTGTACTATCTGATTTATATTCAATATAAATTAATGCATTTTTTTTTAACCAATTATTATTTTCTAATAAAATACACGTTTTTTTAATTAAAACATTATTATTAGAAAAAGGAGGATCTATAAAAACTAAATCATATTTTTTTCCAGTATTAGATAAATAATTTAAAGTATTTTTATAAATTAATATTAAATTTTTAGCTTGTAATAAAAAAGAATTTTTTTTTAATTGTTGAAAAATTTGAAAATTGTTTTCAATTAAAGTAGAAGATAAAGCATTTCTTGATAAAGCTTCAAAACTAAGAGCACCACTTCCTGCATAACAATCTAAACATTTTAACATATATATTTTTTCTGATAACCAATTAAATAAATTTTCACGGATAAAATTCATTGTAGGTCTTAATTTTTTATTTTTAATTACATATATTTTTTTACCTTTCCATTTACCTGAAATAATATTTATTTTATTCATATTAATGATATTAAATTATTTTTCATAATTATATAAAATTTTACATAAAAATAATATTTATTAATTAATATAAAATTTTAAATATTAAATAATTAATAATATTAAGTATCTTTTATAAAATTAAAAATATAAAATTATAAATATAAAATTATTATAATAAATATACAATAAAATAATATGATAAAAGATAAAATATCTGTTACTTCTATAAAAATAAAGAAAAAAAAACAAGGATTTTTAAATTTTTTAAAAAATAGTCTATTTAAAACTAGTCAAAATTTAAGTAAAGAAATTATTAATGTTTTTAATAAAAAAAATATTATAGATGAAAAATTATTTAATTTTTTAAAAAATACTTTAATTACTGCTGATGTAGGATTAAATACAACTAAAAAAATTATTGATTTAGTTTCTAACTATGCAAATAAAAAACAAATAAAAAATTCTTATTTATTATATAATTATATAAAACAAGAAATGTTAAATATATTAATTCCTGTAGAAATTCCATTAATTATTAAAAATAAAAAACCTTTTGTAATTTTAATTATTGGTGCTAATGGTGTTGGTAAAACAACTACTATAGGAAAATTGGCTTATTATTTTTATAATAATAGTAAATCAGTGCTTTTAGCATCTGGAGATACTTTTAGAGCCGGAGCTGACAAACAATTAACTTCTTGGAGTAATAAAAGTCATAGTTTTATTATAAATAATTATAAAAAAAAAGATAGTGCATCTGTAATTTTTGATGCTTTATATGAAGCTAAAAAAAATAATATAGATATATTAATAGCAGATACAGCAGGAAGATTACATAATAACTTAAATTTAATAGAAGAATTAAAAAAAATTGTTCGTGTAATAAAAAAAATTAATAATGAATCTCCTGATGAAATTATGTTGATATTAGATGCTAATATTGGACAAAATTCTATTAATCAATTGAAAGCATTTCATGATAATATAGGAGTTACAGGTATTACTATTACTAAAATTGATGGAACAGCTAAAGGAGGAGTTATTTTTTCTTTAGCTAATGAATTTGGTATTCCAATAAGATATATTGGATCTGGAGAAAAAATTACTAATTTACATTTATTTAATGCTAAAGATTTTGTTAATGCTATTTTTTATAAAAATTAGTATTTTACTAAAAAATTTATTTTTTATTATAATTAAAAATATTAAGAGGATATGATGATTAAAGATATGATGTTAACATCATCCATTACTCCATTAGGAACTTTAGAATCATATATATATATAACTAATATATGGCCTATGTTAACTAACATAGAAGAAAAAGAATTATCAAAAAAATTATTTTATCAAGGTGATATTGAAGCAGCAAAAAAATTAATTTTATCTCATTTACGTTTTGTTGTTCATGTTGCAAAAAATTATTCTGGGTATGGATTACAATTAGCTGATCTTATACAAGAAGGTAATATAGGTTTAATGAAAGCCGTTCGTAGGTTTAATCCAGAAATAGGTGTTCGTTTAGTTTCTTTCGCTGTTCATTGGATAAAAGCAGAAATACATGAGTATGTATTACGAAATTGGCGTATAGTAAAAGTAGCAACTACTAAAGCACAAAGAAAATTATTTTTTAATTTACGAAAAGCTAAACAAAGATTAGGTTGGTTTAATCAAGAAGAAATTAATATGGTAGCTAGAGAATTAGGAGTATCAACTAAAGATGTAAAAGAAATGGAATCAAGAATGTCAGCACAAGATATGACATTTGATTTTCCTATTAAAAATAATGTTAAAAATAATAGAAGTATTAATTCTATATATTTTCTTCAAGATAAAAAATCTAATTTTGCTTATGATATTGAAAAAAAAAATTGGAAAAATTATATTTCACGTAAATTATCAAATGCTATTTTAAAATTAGATCAACGAAGTAGAAATATAATATATTCTAGATGGTTAAATAAAAATGAAAATAAAACTACATTACAAGAATTAGCTAATTATTATGGTATTTCTGCTGAAAGAATTCGTCAATTAGAAAAAAATGCTATGAAAAAATTGCGTTTATCAATAGAACATTATTAATTAAAGTAATTATACTAATTAGTAATTATGTATATAAAATATTATTATTAATATTGAATATTATTTATTATCAACTATATTTATTATTAAAATAAAGGATATATATCATGGCTAGTAAAAGAGGTATTAATAAAGTAATTTTAATAGGTAATTTAGGAAAAGATCCTGAAATTCGTTATATGCCAAATGGTAAAGCTGTTGTTAATATTATAATAGCTACTTCAGAACATTGGAGAGATAAACAAACTAAAGAAAATAAAGAAAAAACTGAATGGCATAGAATTGTAATTTTTGGAAAATTAGCAGAAATTGCTAATGAATATTTACGAAAAGGATCACAAGTATATATAGAAGGATATTTGCAAACAAGAAAATGGCAAGATCAAAATGGACAAGATCATTATATTACTGAAATTATAGTCAGTATAGGAGGTACTATGAAAATGTTAGGTAATAGTTCTCGTCAAAATGAAAATATTATTAATAAACAACAAATTAATAAAGATAAATTAAAAAATAATAATTGGAATATAAAAAAAAATAATAATATGATAAATAAAGAAAATAATCAATCATTATTATCAGAAAAAAATGAAAACATTATTGATTTTGAAGATGACATACCATTTTAATTATTAAAGTTTATTTTTTAATAAATTTATTATAAAATTATAATTTTATTAATCTATAATTAAAAGATTTTACATTATGTTATATAATAATAAATTATTATTATCATTAAAAGAAAAATTTTCTAATAAATCTTTTCTAGTAAAAGGAATTGTAAAAATTTTTGATAATAAATCAGGTATTTTAGAAACAGAATCTAATCATATATATGAAATATCTAATATACATATAAAATATGTAATACATGAAGATTATATTATTGCTAGTATTAAAAATATTAATAATAAATTAATAGCTATTCCTATTAAATTATTAAAATCATCAGTAAATATTTTTATAGGACATATACAAATTAATAATAATAAATTATTTATTATTCCAGAAAAAAAATATTTAAATAATATGACTATATTATGTTTTCCTAAAGAAAATATTAAACATATTATTAAAAATAAAGATAAAGTAATTGTAAATATAATTAATCATCCTCTAAAAACACAAAAAAATATTTTTATTGCAGAAATAATAGAATATATTACAAATAATAATAAGTATTTGATTCCATGGTGGTCTATACTTTTTAAGTATAATCTTTCAATTAATCCACCTAGTGATAATTTATGTAAAAACATACAAATCTTAGATGAAAATTTATATAGAAAAGATCTTACAAATTTATATTTTATTACAATAGATAATAATGATACTAAAGAAATAGATGATGCTCTATATATAGAAGAGATATCTTCAAAAGAATTAATTATTAATATAGCTATAGCTGATCCTACATCATATATTTTAGAAAATAGTGAATTAGATAAAATTGCATTAAAACGTATGTTTACTAATTATTTACCTGGATTTACTGTTCCTTTATTACCTAAATTTTTATCAGAAAATTTATGTTCTTTGAATCCTAATCAAAAAAGATCTGCATTAATATGTAAAATAAAAATAAATGAATATGGTTTTTTATCAAAAAATATAAATTTTTTTTTAGCTTGGATAAAGTCAAAAGCTAAATTAAATTATTATAATGTATCTAACTGGCTAGAAAATATAGGAAGTTGGAAACCAATAGATAATAATGTTAGAAAACAAATATTATTATTATATAAATTTTATCAATATCGTATTAAATGGACAAATAAAAATGTTTTATTATTTAATAATATAGATTATAAATTTATATTTAATAAAAAAGGAAAAATATTAAATATTATAATAGAAGAAAAACGTATTGCACATAAAATTATTGAAGAAGCAATGATAACTGCTAATATATGTGCAGCTAAAATTTTAAAAGATAATTTAGGTTTTGGTATTTATAATATAAATAATGGTTTTAATTATAAAAAAATTAATCAAGTAATATTTTTATTAAAAGAATATAATATTCAATGTGATAAAAATTATCTGATGAATTTAAAAGGATTTAAAGAAATTAATGATAAATTACAAAATTTAAATTTGAAATCATTAATACATCGTTTAAAAAAATATCAATTAATGACAATTTTTCATTTAAAACCAGCTCCACATTTTTATTTAGGAGTCAAATATTATGCTACTTGGACATCACCTATTCGTAAATTTGGAGATATGATCAATCATAGATTATTAAAGTCTATAATTAAAAAAGAAAAAATTAATAAACCATCAGATAAAATTTTTTTTCTAATGAATAAAAAAAAATGTTTAAATAAACAAGCTTCAAGAGATTTATCTTCTTGGTTATATTATAAATATTTAAAAAAAAGTATTTATACAAAAGAAATTTTTATATCTGAAATAATTGATATATTATATACTGGAATTCGTGTTCGTTTAATAAAAAATGGAGCATATGCTTTTATACCAAAAAAATTTTTATATCCAATTATTAATGAAATTAATATTAATTCTAAAATGGGTTTAATTTATATTAAAAATAAATTATTTTTTAAATTAAATGATATAATTAAAGTTATTATTAAAGAAATAAATATTAATACATATAATATTATTGTTAAATTAGCAAAATAATTAAAATTAATTTTAGGATATTTAAATGAAATTTAAAGGACATATAATATTTGCTATATCTAGTAGTATATTAATTAAACATTTTATTTTAAATAAATATCATATCCAATATGATTGGTGGCATATAATTCCTGCATCATTAATAACATGTTTATTACCAGATATTGATCATCCTAAATCTATTTTAGGAAATAAAATCAAAATTTTTTCATATATAATATCTAAATTATTTGGTCATCGAGGTTTTACTCATAGCTTATTATCTTTAATTATTATTATATATTGTTTATTTTTTTTAAATTTTAATTTTATTCCTGTTGATGTAAAAATAGGATTTATTATAGGTTATTTTAGTCATATATTATCTGATATATTAACTCCTAGTGGAGTACCATTATTATGGCCATATAAAAAAAAATTTAAATTTCCAATTATAAAAAATAATTTTTTTCAAGAAGAAATATTTTGTTATATATTATTAATAATATCTTTATATTTATTAAAACCGATTGGAAGTAATTTTATTATAAAATTATATAATAACTTATCTCATTAATTCATTTTTAAAATAAATAAAATTTGTTAATTACTATTTTTTATTAACAATAAATGATATTATTTTAGTAAAAACATAAAGTTACTTTTTCTATATTATTTATAAATTTATGATAAAATTTAAAAAAAAAATATTAGTTACATGTGCATTACCATACGCTAATGGTCCTATACATCTAGGACATATGTTAGAACATATTCAAGCAGATATTTGGGTAAGATATAATAGAATGAATAATAATGAAATATATTTTATTTGTGCAGATGATTCTCATGGAACTCCTATTATGTTAAAATCAAAAGAATTAAATATTTCACCAGAAAAAATGATTACTCAAATATATAAACAACATGTCTCAGATTTTAATAATTTTAATATTAGTTATGATAATTATTATACTACACATAGTAATGAAAATCGTTTAATATCTAGATCTATTTATTTACGTTTGAAAAAAAATAAATTTATAAAAAAAAAAATTATTAATCAATTATATGATGATCAACATCATATGTTTTTACCAGATAGATTTGTAAAAGGAACATGTCCAAAATGTAATTCTTTAAATCAATACGGAGATAATTGTGAAATTTGTGGATCAACTTATAACTCTATTGATTTAATTAATCCAATTTCTATTTTATCTAATACCATTCCAAAATTACGTGCAACTAAACATTATTTTTTTGATTTACCTCAATTTACTAATATAATTAAAAAATGGATTAGTTCAGGAGTTTTACAAAAATCAGTAGAACATAAAGTAAAAGAATGGTTTACATCAGGATTAAAATTATGGGATATAACTAGAGATAAACCATATTTTGGATTTAAAATACCAGGATCAATTAATAAGTATTTTTATGTTTGGTTAGATGCTCCTATTGGATATATTAGTACTTTTAAAAATTTATGTAATAAAAATAAAAAATTAAATTTTAAAGAATGGTGGAATGTTAATTCCATAACAGAACTATATCATTTTATAGGAAAAGATATAATTTATTTTCATAGTTTGTTTTGGCCAGCTATTTTAGAAGGAAGTAATTTTAGAAAACCTAATAAATTATTTGTTCATGGACATGTAACATTAAATGGAAAGAAAATGTCAAAATCAAGAGGTACATTTATTACTGCAAAAAATTGGTTAAAATATGCAGATTCTGATAGTCTACGTTTTTATTATGCTTCAAAATTATCTTTAAATACAGATGATATTGATTTAAATTTAAATGATTTTGTTACAAAAATTAATAATAGTATTGTTAATAAAATAGTTAATTTAGCATCTCGTACATCATTTTTTATAAATAATTATTTTAATAACACACTATCAAAAAACATTGATATTAAATTATATCATAATTTTCTTGAACAATCAAAAAATATTAATAATTATTTTCAAAATTTACAATTTAGTCATGTCGTACAAGAGATTTTAAAATTAACAGATATTGCTAATCGTTATATTGATAGTGAAAAACCTTGGTTATTATCTAAAAAAAATTATAAAGATTTAAATATACAAAATATTTGTTCTATGGGTATTAACATGTTTCGTGTAATTATAACTTATATAAAACCAATTATGCCTATATTATCCCAGAATAGTGAAATTTTTTTAAATAAAAAAATATGTTTTTATAATTTAAATAAACCACTTTTAGGAAAAAAAATTAATACATTTAAAATATTATTTAAAAGAATTGATATTAATAATCTTAAAAGAATAATTGAATTATCAAAAAATTAATTTTTATTTTAATTAATATTTTTTATTAAATTTTATGTAATATTTTATATTATTACTTAAAATATTAAATGATAAAACAGTTATAAATATAGCTAAGCTAGGAAAAATAATTAAATGTGGTGATATTAATAAATCAGATCTAGATTCATTTATCATTAATCCCCATTCAGGGGTTGGTGATTGTACACCAAAACCTAAAAATGATAAACTTGAAGCAGTAATAATAGCAGTTCCTATTCTCATAGTTGAATATATTATAATTGAATTAATAACACAAGGAAAAATATGATAAAAAATTATTTTAATATTAGATAAACCAATACAACGAGATGCTAAGATAAAATCTTGATTTTTTATCGTTAAAGTATGACTTCTTACAAATCTAATAAAAATTGGAATATTTAAAATAGATATAGAAAAAATTATATTCAAAATTCCATTTTTAATAAAAATTGATATTAATACAGCTAATAATATACTAGGTAATGCAAGTAATATATCGCATATTTTAATAACTAAAATATCTAAATAATTTTCATAATATCCAATAAATAATCCTAAAAAAGATCCAATACTAGCTCCTATTATTATAGAAATTATACTAATCATAAGGGTAATATGAGTACCATATAGTATTCTACTAAAAATATCTCTTCCTAAAGAATCTAAACCAAATAAATGTAATTTACTAGGACCTTCATTTAAATGATTAAAATCAAAATAATTAATAGGATCAAAAGGTAAAATTAATGGATAAGATATTGATATAAAAATAAGTAATATAATAAATATTATTGATATTATAAAACTAAAATTTAATTTTTTCATTAATAAAAAACCTAAATAAATTAATTTATTTATTAATTATATAATAAATTTATTTTTAAGTTTAGGATTAATTAATTTATAGATAAAATCTAAAATTATATTAATTAATATAAATTCTATTGAAAATAATATTATTGAAGCTTGTATTATAGGATAATCTCTCATTTCTATAGCATCTAATAATAATTTTCCCATACCAGGTAAATTAAATATTATTTCTACTGTAATAGATCCACTTAATAAAAAACCAAATTCTAAACCAATAATAGTAATTATTGGAATCATAGCATTACGTAATGCATGTTTTATAAAAATTTTATATTCACTAATACCATTAGCTCTTGCACTACAAATATAGTTTTCTTTTATAATATTTTGTAAAGATATTTTAGTAATTCTAGTAATAATTGATATAACAGTAATACTAAGAGTAATAATAGGTAAAATATAAATATAAGAATGATTATTATTAATTGAAATAAAATTATTTTTTATAGAAAAAAAATATATTAATAAAAATCCAATTATAAAAGGAGGAAATGATATACCTGCTATAGTAAATATATTTATTATATAATCAATATAACTATTATTTTTTATACAACTAAATACTCCTAATAAAATTCCAGTAATAGATCCTATTATGATACTTATTATTGTTAAATAAAATGTGTTTAAAAACTTTGGTAAAATTTCTTCTAATACAGATTTTTTAGAAATAAATGAATATCCTAAATTTCCATGTATAATATTTTTTAAAAAATATATGAATTGTGTAATAAAATTTTGATCTAATCCTAATTCAGTACGTATATTTTTAATTGTAATATGACTAACTTCAGGATTACTCATTAAACTAACAGGATCTCCTGGTAATATATGAGATATTGTAAATATTATAAAAATAACAATAAATATTAAAATAATTGTTTCTATGATTTTTTTAAATATAAAAGTGAACATAAATTATAATATTTGAATTAATATATTTTATCAACTTCAGTAAAATCAAATCCTCCATCAGGTTGTATATAAAAATTAATTAATTTTTTATTATAAGCAACGATTAATTTTTCTATTACTAATGGAACCCATGGTTTATCATGCCAGATAATATCTTGTATTTTTTTATATAATATTTTTTTTACAAAGATATTAGTTGTTTTATTAGCATTAATTAATATTTTATCTACAATATTATTACTATAAAAAGAAGTATTAAATAATTTTGGAGGAAAAGATAATGTTGAAAATAATGGAGTTAAAGCCCAATTAATCTCTCCTGTAGAAGGAGACCATCCTGTATACAACATTAATAATTCACTATATTTTTTATTTTTAGATTCTACTTGTGTAACTCTTTGTTCTGTATTTAAAGCAAATATTCTAACATGGATACCTACTAATGATAGTTGTTGTTGGATAATTTGCAATACTTTTAATGATGTACTATTATTATGTGAAGACCATAATATAGTATTAAATCCATTAGGATAACCAGCTTCTTTTAAGAGTTTTCTTGATTTTTTAGGATTATATTTAATTTTTGGATATTTTATTGAATATTTTATTAAAGGAGATGTAATTCCATTGGATGGTATAGCGTATCCAGAAAAAGCAACTTTTATTAAAATATTACGATTAATAGCATAATTAATTGCTTCTCTAATTTTTAGATTATTAAAAGGAGATTTAGTAACATTAAAACTAATATATCTTTGCATAATTGAATTAACTATAGATATATTAATATTAGAAGAATTTTTTTTTAAAAATTTTACTTGTTCTGCAGAAATAGGATAAGCAAGATCTACCTCTCCATTTTTTAACATTATTACTCTACTATTATTATCTAATACTGATAACCAAGTAATATTATCTATTTTAGGATATTTTTTTTTCCAAAATTTATTCCATTTTTTAACTTTTAAATATTCTTTGGAAGACCATTTAATAAAAATATACGGTCCAGTTCCTACTGGATGAAATTTAATATTTTTACCATACTTATTTATAGCATTAGGTGATACTATAACAGCTGCTGGATGTGCCAAAATATTAATAAATGAAGACATTGGTTGTTTTAAAATAAATTTTACTGTTAAATTATTTAAAATTATAACTTTATCAATAATATTAAAGAGACTATATCTTTTAAAATTATTTTTTTTATTTTTAAAACGATCAAAATTAATTTTAACAGCATGAGCATTAAAATTAGTATTATCATGAAATTTAATACCAGATTTTAAATAAATAATCCAAATATATCCATTTTTTTTTATTTTATAATTATTTGCTAATACATTTTTTATTTTCATATTTTTATCAAATTCAAATAATCCTTGATAAAATGATTTAGCAATATTTTGTGATAATGTATCATTAGCATCATATGGTTCTAAAGTAGTTAAATCTGAACCAATAGCTATTATTATGTCTTTTGTATTAGCAAATAACATATTATTAAATATAAAAAAAACAATAAATAATATATATTTTATATTATTTTTTATTCTCATTATTTATTTACCTTAATTTAATTTTTAAATTTAAATATTATTAGATCTTTGTATTACATAATGATCTATACCTACTTTGATAAAATTTTTTTTTGGTAATATAGTTCCAATAGGAAAAATATTTTTTTTTTTAAAATTGTTAGAATATTCTAATATATTAGAATATTCGTTATTTTTTACATGCATATTAAATATTGAAAATATTAATCTTTTAGTATAATCATGTTGAGGATTTTCAAAAATTGATTTTGAAGGACCAATTTCTATTATTTCACCTAGATACATTATTGCAATACGATGACTAATACGTTTTATCATTGTAATATCATGAGATATTATTATAAATGATATATTAAAATTATTTTGTAATTCAAGTATTAAATTAAATATTTTAGATTGTATTATAATATCTAAAGATGAAAATGATTCATCAGCTATTATAATTTGAGGTTGAATTGCTAATGCTCTAGCTATACAAATTCTTTGACGTTGTCCTCCAGAACATTCTTTAGGATAACGATTTATAAAATTAGATTTTAATCCTACACATTTAAGTAAATATTTTACCCGTTTTATTAATTGATTATGTGTTAATAATACATTATGTACTAATAATGGTTCCATTATAGAATAACCAATATTTTTTTTAGGATTCAGAGATGTATATGAATTTTGAAAAATACATTGTATATTTTTTTTAATATATAATAAATCTTTTGGATTATATAAATTTATTGTTTTATTATTAAGTAAAAATAATTTGATTTGACTATCTACTAAATTAAAAATAGATTTTATTATTGTTGATTTTCCACATCCAGATTCACCAATTATAGATAATGTTTCACCTTTATATAAATGAAAACTAACTCTTTCTACAGCATATATTTGATGTGATATTTTATTAAAAAAATTATTTTTTATATTAAAACGAGTAATAATATTTTTTATTTTTAAAAGTGGTATTTTTTTTTTAATTATAGTTTTATCAGATACATATTTATTATATAATGAACTATATTTTATAGTATAAAAAAATTTTTTATTTTTATTTAAAATAAATTTAGGATAATTTTTCAATAAATATTGAGTATATTTATGTTTAGGGTTTTGTAAAATATTAAATACAGAAGAGTTTTCTACTATTTTTCCTTTATACATAATAATAACTTGATCTGCTATTAAATTAATTAAACCTAAATTATGTGTAATAAAAATTACTCCCATATTTCTTTCTTTTTTTATATCTTTTATTAATTTTAATAATTCTTTTTGTAATATAGTATCTAAGGCTGTTGTAGGTTCATCAGCTATTAAAATAGTTGGATAACATGATATTGCTATAGCAATACATATTCTTTGTAACATTCCTCCAGATAATTGATAAGGATAATAATTAATTATATTATTAATATTAGGAATTTGTACTAAATCTAATAATTTTTTTGCTTCATTTAATGAATTACTATAACTTTTATGTTGATGTAGTTGAATTACTTCTGTTATTTGTTCTCCTATTTTAAATAAAGGATTAAGACTACTAAAAGGATCTTGAAAAACCATAGATATTTCTGATCCTCTAATTTTATTTAAATTTGATAATTTTAATTTAGTTAAATCTATCTTCTTATTTTTTTTTGTATATAAAAAAATATTACCATTAATAATTTTTCCACCATAAAATTCAATTAAACGCATTATAGATAATGAAGTAACGGATTTACCTGATCCTGATTCACCAATAATAGCTAATACTTCGTTTAAATATGTATTAAATGATATATTATGAATAATTTTAATTAAATCATTATTTTTATTTAATAAACTAATGCCAAGATTTTTTACTTCTAGTACATTTTTTTTTTTAGATGTACTAATAATATTCATATATCCTCTAAAAAATATTTAGATATTTATCTTAATAAAATTTTAATTTAAATATTTATTTTTATATAATTTAATAAAATTTATATAATAAAAAATATTTATTTGATAACAATAGGTACTCTTTTAGATAAAGAACACATTAATTCATAACCAATAGTATTTGCTGATTGAGCAATATTATCTATTTTAATATTTTCTCCCCATAATTCTACTTTACTTCCAATATTTGCAGTTGGAATATTTATTAAATCTACTGCAATCATATCCATAGAAACATCACCTAAAATTTTTGTTATATGGCCATCTACTAAAACTGGAGTATTATCAGATATATTTTTAGGATATCCATCAGCATAACCACATGCTACAATTCCTATACGACGATATTTATTAGTATAATATGAATAATTATATCCTACGGTATTTCCTGGTAATAATTTTTGTATACTAATTATTTCACTATTTAATGTCATGACAGGAATAATTTTATTTTTTTTTATATCTTTCCAATTTCCAGTAGGAGATGCTCCATATAATATTATTCCTGGTCTTACCCAATCATAATGTGTTTGTGGATGCCATAATATGGCAGCAGAATTAGCAAATGAACGTAAATAATTATATTTATCTATATAATTATTTATATAGTTAATAGTATTATTTACTATATTATAAGATTTTTTAGATGCATTAGCAAAATGTGCCATAAAAGTAATATTTTTTATTTTGATTTTATCAATAATATTTATTACTGTAGGAATATATTTTATGTTAAATCCTAACCTATTCATACCACTATTAATTTTTATATATATATCAATAGGATATTTTGGTTTATTTAATAATAACATTTTTAATTGCCAATTACTATGTATAGTAATTGTTATATGATATTTATATATCACATCCAAATCTTTAATACTAAAAAAACCTTCTAATAAAAGAATAGGTTTATTACAACCACATTTTCTTAATAAAATAGCTTCATCTAAAGTTAATACTGCAAAACCATCTGTTTGTATTAAACTTTCCCAAATATTTTTAATACCATGTCCATATGCATTGGCTTTTATTACTGACCAAATTTTTGATTTAGATATTATATTTTTTATTAATTTTAAATTATGTTTTAATGCATTAGTATTAATAACAGCAAAAATAGGTCTTGTCATTAATTAAATCTCTAAAAAAATGAAATTTATATATTGATTATTTTAAATTTATCTAAATAATATAAATATATGTTATATTAAAAGAAATTTTATTTCAAGATAGTTATAATTTATTAATTTTATATAAATATTATTTATAATATATAAATAAAAATATAATTATTCTATTAATTATTAGGAGCTAAATGATGATTACCAGTAAATTTGGTATTGGTCAACAGGTAAGACATAAATTATTAGGTTTTTTAGGAGTTATAATTGATGTTGATCCTGAATATTCACTAAGAGATCCTAAAATTGATGAAGTTGCAAAGAGTAAAACATTACGTAATAAACCATGGTATCACGTAGTAATGGAAGATGATACAGGACAACCTGTACATACATATTTAGCAGAAGCACAACTTTCAGGAGAACCATTAGAATATGAACATCCTGAACATTCATCATTAGATGAACTATCAGCTTCTATTAAAAAACAGTTAATAACACCTAAATTAAGAAATTAATTTTATTAAATTGTAAAAAGAGATAAGCGGATATATATCCCGCCTATCAATATTTTATTATTATTTAGTATGTAATTATTTTTTATAATTTTTTTTATTATTTAATATAATAAAATTTATTGCATTATTAATATGTTGTAAAACTTTATTTTTTCCCATTAAATATATTATATCATTAATAGGAGGACTATTAACCATACCAGTTATAGCTAATCTTAATGGCATAGCTATTTTAGGAAAATTTAAATTTAATTCCATAGATATTTCTTTTATTGAAGAACTAATAATTAATAATGACCATATATTAATTAACGTAAATTTTTTTAATAATTTATTTAAAATATTTTTTGTTTCTAAATTTAAATATTTATTTATTGCATGAATTTTTGAATAATTAGGAGTATTATAAAATATATAGCATAAATTACTTAATTCTTTTAAAGTATTACATCTCTTATTAAAGAGGTCGTATAAATCATTTATTTTAGGACCATTATTTATATTAATATTTTTTTTTTCAAAAAAATTAGTTAAATAATTGATCATATATTTTTTAGGTAATTTACTTAGATAATATTTATTTAACCAATTTAACTTATTAGTATTTAAAATACTAGGTGATTTACTAATATTATTTAAATTAAATAATTGTTTCATATCATTTAACGAAAAAATTTCTCTATTACCATGAGACCATCCTAAACGGATAATATAATTTAATAATGCTTCTGGTAAGTAACCTTCTTTTTTATATTGTAAGATATTAATATTACTAAATCTCTTTGAAATTTTTTCTCCTGATTCATTTAAAATCATTGAAACATGTGCATATATTGGTATTTTAGCTCCTATAGATTTAATTATATTAATTTGTCTAGGAGTATTATTTATATGATCTTCTCCTCTAATAACATGTGTAATTCCCATATCCCAATCATCAATAACTACACAAAAATTATAAGTAGGAATACCATCAGTTCTTTTTATAATTAAATCATCTAATTCATTATTATTAAATGTAATAATACCACGTATCTTATCTTTAAATTTTACTGTACCAGTATCAGGATTGCGAAATCTTACTACAAATGGTTGTTTATCTCTATAAATAAGATTATTTAAATTACGACATTTACCATTATATTTTACTTTTTCCCCTGTTAAAATTTGTTTTCTTTTACTTTCTTCTAATTGTTCTTTAGAACAATAACACTTATATGCTAACTTTTTTTTAATCATATTATCAATAATATAATTATATCTATCAATTCTTTTACTTTGAAAATAAGGTCCCTCATCCCAATTAATACTTAACCATTTTAATCCATCTATAATATTTTTAATAGAGTTTTTTTTATATCTTTTAATATCAGTATCTTCTATTCTTAGAATAAAACTACCTAAATTTTTTTTAGCAAATAACCAAGAATATAAAGCTGTACGAATACTTCCAATATGTAAATTACCAGTAGGACTTGGTGCAAAACGAGTTTTTATTACCATAAAATATCTTATTTTATAATTATTATAATTTAAATATTTGATTATTATATTATATAAATAAATAAAATTTGATTTTTTATTAAATTTTTATTAAAATATATTGACTTATTTCTATTTTTAATTATAGCATAATAATATTATTTATTAGGGTGATTAGCTCAGTTGGTAGAGTCCCTCCCTTACAAGGAGGTTGTCGGCGGTTCGAGTCCGTCATCACCCATATTAAAATTTAATAGGGTCGTTAGCTCAGTTGGTAGAGCAGTTGACTTTTAATCAATTGGTCGCAGGTTCAAATCCTGCACGACCCAATAATTAATTTTATAATTAATTATTTTTAATATAATATTATTTATATCTATAAAAATTATATTTAGTTATTAATTATTTAAAATTTAAATATAAATAGTTAGATTTATTTATATGTAAATTTATGATAAATTACGATTATTAATCATTGAGTAATAATTAAAATTATTTATAGATAAAATTATGAATTATAATAAAAAAACTATATCCATACATAATGGTTTAAATACAGATAAACAATATGGTTCTGTTATTCCTCCAATATATTTAACGACTACTTATAATTTTAGTAGTTTTAATAATCCTAGAAAACATGATTATTCTAGAAAAAGTAACCCTACAAGAGATATATTACAAAATGTTATATCATCATTAGAAAATGGATTAGGATCAATTATTACTAATAGTGGTATGTCTGCAATATATTTAATAATTACATCAATATTAAAACCAGGTGATTTATTAATTTGTCCTAATGATTGTTATGGTGGAAGTTATCGATTATTTAAAAGTCTTTTAAATAAGGGAATATATAAAGTAAAATTTATAACGATGTATGATAAAAATCAATTATTATCTGTTTTATTAGATAAACCTAAAATGGTTTTTATAGAAAGTCCTAGTAATCCATTATTAAATGTAGTTGATATTACTGATTACTGTAATGAAATACGTAATTCAGGAGCACTTAGTGTAATAGATAATACATTACTTAGTCCTGTTTTTCAAAATCCATTAAATTTAGGAGCAGATTTAGTAGTTCATTCATGTACAAAATATTTAAATGGTCATTCTGATATAATAGCAGGTGCTATTATATCTAAAAATATAAAAATTATTGAAGAATTATCTTGGTGGAGTAATAATATAGGAGTAACTAGTTCAATTTTTGATAGTTATTTATTACTTAGAGGTATTCGAACATTATATCCTAGATTACAGAATGCAGAAAAAAATGCTTTAATTATTATTAAATATTTAAAAACTCAAAAATTAGTAAAAAAAATATACCATCCATCACTAAATAGTAATATTGGACATAAAATAGCAAAAATTCAACAAAAAGGATTTGGAGCTATATTAAGTTTTGATTTTAATGGTTCTAAAAAAATGTTGAGTGTTTTTTTAAATTCATTAAAATTATTTACTTTAGCAGAATCATTAGGAGGAGTAGAAAGTTTAATTTCTCATTCAGCAACTATGACTCATGCTTGTATAACAAAACAAGAAATGTTACAAGCAAAAATTTCTGATTTATTATTAAGAATATCTGTGGGAATTGAAGATTCAAATGATTTAATATCTGACTTGGATAGAGCATTTTCTTATGCTAATAAATATCGTTAAGACTTTTTTTATTTTATTATAAAAAATTTAAAATATTTGCGCTCTACAGGATTCGAACCTGTGACCAATAGCTTAGAAGGCTATTGCTCTATCCTACTGAGCTAAGAGCGCAGAACCTAATATTAACACAATATTTTATTAATTTAAATAAATTACAAAAATTAATAATAAATTTATTATTTAAATGAGTTTTTATAAAATGCAAGCTAAAATTATTAATGGAAAAATTGTTGCTAAAAAGATATATACTAAAATAATAAAAAAAATGAAAAATTTTTTATTAAAAGGATATAGATCACCAGGATTAGGATTTATTTTAATTGGTGATGATATAGCATCTAAAATTTATGTAAAAAATAAACGTAAAATTTGTAAAAATTTAGGTTTTATTTCTTATGACTATAATTTTCCTAAAAATATAGATAATTATACTATAATAAAAATTATTAATTTATTAAATAATGATAATAATATAGATGGAATATTAATTCAATTACCATTACCTAAAACTTTAAATTCAACTAAAATTTTAGAAAAAATATCTCCTAATAAAGATGTAGACGGATTTCATCCATATAATATAGGAAGATTATGTCAAAGAAAACCTTTATTACGTCCATGTACTTCTTTAGGTATAATAAAATTATTAAAATATTATAATATTAAAACTTTTGGTTTACATGCTGTTATTGTAGGTGCATCTAATATAGTTGGTCGTCCTATGAGTATGGAATTATTGTTATCTGGTTGTACTATTACTATTACTCATCGTTTTACTGTAAATTTAAAATATTACATAAAATCTGCTGATTTATTAATAGTTGCTATAGGAAAACCTAATTTTATACCAGGTGAATGGATTAAATTAGGTGCTATTGTAATAGACGTAGGAATTAATAGATTAAATAATAAAATTATAGGAGATATAAATTTTAATTCAGCAATTCAAAGAGCCTCTTACATTACACCTGTTCCAGGAGGAGTAGGACCTATGACAGTAGCAACATTAATGCAGAATACTTTGCAAGCTTATGAATTTAATTATATAAAATAAAAAATTGTAATATAATAAATAAAGTTGATCTATAAGCCGGATTCTGTCTTGAACAGTCATTTATCTATTATAATAATCACTTATTATCTTAAGCAGCCTACCCAGGTTTATGAATACGGGTTAATAAAAACCTTATTTAGCCTTGCTCCTGGTGGAGTTTACATTGTCATATATTATTACTAATATATCGGTATGCTCTTACCATACCTTTTCAACCTTACCATTACTATTTTATGGCGGTATTTTTTCTGTTGCACTTTTCGTAAGTTTACACTTCCCAGGAATTACCTGGCACCATTACCCTATGGAGTCCGGACTTTCCTCTTTTATATTAAATAAAAGCGACTGTTTAATCAACTTTATAATATTATATATAATATCATAAAATAATAATTAATATTTATTTTTTAAAAATAAAGTATATAATATGTTTCTTTTTATTTTATAAATATTAGCAGTAATATGGATAGCTTTTTTCAAAGGTAAATATTTTTTTAATATTAATAAAGTTTTAATTGATTCTTCAGGTATTTCATTATAAATATTATTATGTAATCCATCAATTACTAAAACTATTTCTCCTTTTAATCTATTTTTATCATTTTTTATCCATAAAATTATTTTTTCAATAGTATCTCCATAAATAGATTCCCATTTTTTTGTTATTTCTCTAGCTAATACTAAATATCTATTTGATCCAAAAATACTTTTAATATCATTTAAACTATTTAATAATCTATGTTTAGATTCATAAATAATTAAAGTTCTTTTTTCTAATTTTAATTCATTTAATCTATTTAATCTTTTACTTTTTTTATTTGGTAAAAATCCTTCATAACAAAATTTATTTGATGGTAGTCCAGAAGCAGATAATGCTAAAATAGCAGCACAAGGTCCAGGTATAGGTATAATTTTAATAGAATTATTTTCAAAACGACATAATTTTACTATTCGATAACCAGGATCATTTATTAATGGAGTTCCTGCATCTGATACTAATGCTATATTATAACCATTTTTTATTTTATTAATAATAATTTCAGAATGTTTTTTTTCATTATATTCATGATATGAATATAATTTATTTTTAATATTAAAATATTTTAATAAAATTCCTGTTTTTCTTTTATCTTCAGATAAAATTAAATCTACTTTTTTTAAAATAATTAATGATCTATGATTAATATCATTATAATTACCTATTGGTGTTGGAACTATATATAATTTTCCTAATAATTTTTGATTAATTTTCATATATTTAAACTTATTTAATTTTTTTAAAAAATATTTACTTTTAACTTTAAAAAAATGTATAATTAATAATTATTATTTTATTATAAATAATAAAATAATAAAATGGAGGAATGGCCGAGTGGTTGAAGGCACCGGTCTTGAAAACCGGAAATAGGAAACTATTCGAGAGTTCGAATCTCTCTTCCTCCTTAAATAATTTAAGGTAATTAAATATCATAAATAAAAAATCAATATATGTATAATAAAAAATCTCAAAATTTTTTTTGGAATAAAAAATTAGCAGAGAAAATTGCTCTTAAAGAAGGAATTATATTAACATTAGATCATTGGGAAATAATATATTTATTACGTATGTTATATAAAAAATTTAATACTATACCTAATGTTCGTATGTTAATACTTAGTTTAAAAAAAAAACATGGTAATTTAAAAGGTAATAGTACTCATATATTTAATTTATTTCCTAAAGGTCCAATACAACAAGCATCAAAAATTGCTGGACTACCTAAATCTAATATATGTTTATAAAATTTTTTTAGTTCCTCCAACAGTCATTTTATCTATTTTTAAAGTAGGTTGTCCTACACTTACTGGTAATGGTTGACCGTTTTTTATACAAGTTCCTATCCCATTATTAAAACTTAAATCATCACCTATCATAGATATTTGTTTCATAATATTTTCTGAAGATCCTATTAATGTTGTATTTTTTATAGGTTGTTTAATTTTACCTTTTTTAATTAAAAAAGCTTCAGTAGTTGAAAAAACAAAATTACCTGAAGTTATATCTACTTCTCCTCCACTTAAAGAAAGAACATATATTCCATATTCTACACTATTAATTATATCTATAACTTTTGACTTTCCTTTTAATAAATATGTATTTGTCATTCTAGGAATAGGTAAAAAAGCATAAGAAGTTCTTCGCGCATTTCCTGTAGATTTAACTCCAACAAGAGAAGAATAATAATTATCATACATATACTTTTTTAATATACCGTTTTGAACTAATATATTATATTGACTATGTGTTCCTTCATCATCAATATTAAGTGAACCATTAGAATTTTTTAATGTACCATTATCTATTATAGTACATATACTTGAAGCAATTTTTTTTTGTAATTTATTATTAAAAATAGAAGTTTTATAATAATTAAAATCTCCTTCTAATCCATGACCTATTGCTTCATGCAATAATACTCCAGGAGAACCATTACCTAATATAACTGGAATGAGTCCTGATGGTGCTTCAATAGAATTTAAATTATTTATTGCAGCTATTGTAGCTTCATAAATAATATTATCAATATATTTTTTTTGATCTTTATCATCAATAGATATAATAGAATTATAATCTATCCTACCACCTATAACTCTAGAACCAACTTCTCGTTTATTATCATTTTCAACAATAATATTTATTTTAATATTTACTAAAGGTCTAATATCTATTGATATTTTATTTTTATTAGTTAATATTAATATTAATTCGTAAAAATTATTAATTTTTACTTGAATATTTTTAACTCTTTTATCTAATTTACGTGCTGTATTATCTATATATCTTAAAAAATATATCTTTTTTTCATGAGTAATATTATTAATAGGATTAATTGTAGTGTAATAATACTGATTATGTTTTAATATGTTTAAATCTATTTTTTGATTTATGAGATTTTCTTTAATATTATATTTTTTATTAAAAATATTATTTATACATTGATTAATAGATTTTAATGTCATATCATTAGTACAAGAGAAATAAATAGTATTATTTTTTATTACTCTAATTCCTATACCTTGTTCTGTTTTATAAGAACAATCTTTAATAATACTATTATCTAATAACCAAGATTCATTAGATATAAATTGTAAATATAAATCAGCAAAATAAGTATTATTTAAAGAAATTTTATCAATTATACAAGATAAATAATTATGAGAAATGTTATTTTCTATTAATAATTTATTAATTACTATATTATAATCATCCATATTATCTTTTTTATTTAAAATAATTAAATATTTATTTAAATTAATATAATTTTAAAATTAATTTAAATTTTAATTTTATTAATAATAATATATTTTTATTATAAAAAAGTAAATATTAATTATTATAATTAATATTTTAAAATTAATTTTATTAAAATGTTTTCTTATGTTTTAGGATATAAGTAATAAATATTTTAATTCTGATATTTTAAATAAAGGACTTGCATTAATATAATTTAATCCTCTAGATTTTAAATAATCATTTGTTGTTAATGTTACAATAGCAACAGGATATTCCTGTAATATATTATTATATAATGCAGATATTACTAAAATATCTCCTTTTTTTATATTAATATTTTTTGGTAATATTTCTGATATTAAATCAGATTTACAACCATTGCCTTTAATAACAAATTTAATATTACTATTATTTGATTGTATTGATATAAAACTTTTATTACTGCATATTAAACGAACACGACTTGTTAATTTATTTGTATGAATTACTTGTCCAACAAGTCCAAAATTATTAATTACTAATTGACCTTCATGTATATTATGTATACTACCTTTATTAATTAGTATTTCATCTGAATAAAAATCAAAATTAATTTGTAATTTTTCTGCAAATATTTTTTTTGTATAAGGTTTAGTTAAAATAGGTATATTTAATAATTCTTTTAATTTTTGATTATCATGTTTTATTTTTTTTAATTGAATAAGATCATATTCTTTTTTTAATAATTGATGATATAAATATTTATTTTGTTTTTTTAAGTCATTATTAATATGATTAATATCAATTAGATTATTAAATTTTGAATAAGATTTATTTAAAAATATATTTATAGGATCTGTAAATATATTAATAAAATATTTTAGATTAAAAAAATAATTTATTATTGATATAAATATTAAAAATAATATAATATTAATTATTTTTGTTTTAAATTTTGTTTTTTTATTAAAAAAAAATTTCATAAGTAAATTTAGATTATAAAATAGAATTTATTCTTCACTAAATAAATCTCCACCATGCATATCAATCATTTCTAATGCTTTACCGCCACCTCTAGCTACACAAGTTAATGGATCTTCAGCAATAGAAACAGGTATACCTGTTTCTTCTATTAATAATTTATCAAAAGACTTTAATAGTGCACCACCACCTGTTAAAACCATCCCTCTTTCTGAAATATCAGAAGCTAATTCTGGTGGACATTGTTCTAATGCAATCATAACTGAACTAACAATTCCAGTTAATGGTTCTTGTAATGCTTCTAATATTTCAGTTGAATTTAATGTAAAACTTCTTGGAACTCCTTCAGCTAAATTACGACCTCTCACTTCTATTTTTAATATTTCGTCATTAGCAGTAAAATAAGCTGAACCAATATGATGTTTTATTCTTTCAGCTGTTGCTTCGCCAATAAGTGATCCATAATTTCGACGTACATGATTAATAATTGCTTCATCAAATTTATCACCTCCTATTCTTACAGAAGAAGAATATACAACTCCATTTAAAGAAATAACAGCTACTTCAGTTGTTCCACCACCTATATCTATAACCATAGATCCTGTAGCTTCAGAAACAGGTAGTCCTGCTCCTATAGCTGCTGCCATAGGTTCATCTATTAAAAAAACTTTTCGAGCTCCAGCTCCTTGAGCAGATTCACGAATAGCTCTTCTTTCAACTTGAGTTGCTCCTACAGGAACACATATAAGTACTCTAGGACTAGGACGCATAAAACTATTACTATGAACTTGTTTTATAAAATGTTGTAACATTTTTTCAGTAACAAAAAAATCTGCTATAACTCCATCTTTCATAGGCCTAATTGCTGATATGTTTCCGGGTGTTCTACCTAACATTTGTTTTGCACTATGTCCTACAGCAGCAACACTTTTAGCAGATCCTGATCTATCTTGTCTAATTGCAACAACTGATGGTTCATTTAAAACTATTCCTTGTCCTTTAACATAAATTAAAGTATTTGCTGTTCCCAAATCAATAGATAAATCATTAGAAAACATTCCTCTAAATTTTTTAAACATATAAAAAATCCTAATTTAAAATTTTATTTTATAAATATAAAAAATTAATTAATTAGATTAATATACATTTATTTTAAAAATAAATATAGATATCTTTTATAAAGATATATTATAAATAATTAATACGTATATTATGAGAAAAATAATGAAAAAATATAAAAATAATATTTTAATTTTAAATGGACCAAATTTAAATCTTTTAGGTAAAAGAGAACCTAAAAAATATGGATATTTATCTTTAAATACAATAATTAATAAATTAATAATAAAAGCTAACAATAATAATTTTAAATTGAGTCATTTTCAATCTAATTCCGAATGTTTATTAATAGATTATTTAATAAATTTTACTCAAAATATTGATTATATTATTTTTAATCCAGCAGCATTTACACATACTAGTATTGCATTACGTGATACTTTACTATCAATTAATATTCCTTTTATAGAAATACATATAACTAATATTTTTGCCAGAGAATCTTTTAGAAAAAAATCTTATTTTTCTGATATTTCTAATGGAATAATATCTGGATTAGGAATAGATGGATATTTTTTAGCTTTAGATTTAATAATTAGAAGATTATCATAAATTAATTTATAATAATTTAATTATATATGAATATTTATATATTTAGAATATATTTTTTATATTTTAAATATTAATTTTTAAGTCTTTATGATAAAAAATAATTGATGGATGAATTTCTCCTACTGTTCCTATTAATCTTACTTCTGGTTCTAACCAAATTCCAAATTTATTTCCTACACAATAATATATTTTTATTGCTAAATTTAATATATCATTACTTGTAGCTTTAAATTTATTAATAATAATTAATGAATGTTTAGAATGTATCATAGCACCTCCATACATATATCCTTTTAAATTACATTCATCAATTAATTTTGCTGCTGAAAATTTTAACAAATTATTGTTTTTAACAATATAAGGTAAATTTGGAAATTTTTTTAGTATTTGAAACCCTAATTTATTAGGAATTAAAGGATTTTTAAAAAAACTTCCTGCATTACCATATATTTTAGGATTAGGAATTTTATTTTTTCTTATTTTACAAATATAATTAAAAATTTCATGAGGTGTAACTGTATTAAAATTTAAGTGATTTAAATCTTTATAGTTTATATTAGGTTTCCATTTTTTAGAAATAGTAATTCCTAAAGCTATAATTGCATAATCACGTATATAAAAATTTTTAAAAATACTATCTCTATATTTAAAATTACATTTTTTATATGATAAACGTATTATTTTTTTATTTGAAAAATTAAGTATTTCTACATATTTACAAAAATTTTTTAAACTTACACCATAAGCACCAATATTTTGTATTGGAGCTGATCCAACACAACCAGGAATTAATGCTAAATTTTCTAATCCAAAAATATTTTTTTTTATGGTATATTTTACTAATTGATGCCAATTTTCTCCAGCAGCAACATGTAAATTCCAATAATTTTTAGTTTCATTAATTAAAATTCCTTTTAATCTATTTATTATTACGGTTCCTTTAAAGTTATTTAAAAAAAGAACATTACTACCAGAACCTAATATAATATATGGTATTAATTTTTGATTATTTTCTTTCCATAAATAATATAATTCACTGATATTTTTTATTGTAATAATTTTGAAAGCATTAACATCTAATCCAAAAGTGTTAAAATATTTTAAAGAATTTTTACAAATTATCATGAATTTTCTTTTTTATAAATTTTAATTAATTTATCCTGGTATTTTCCTACTCTCACATGAGTAAATCTCATACTACCATCGGCACTACAACGTTTCACTTCTGAGTTCGGAATGGATTCAGGTGGTACCATTGCGTTATGTATACCAGGATTAAAAAATTTGGTTATAAATAATAGTTATAGTTATATAATATTTAAACGATTCTGGTGTTGTAAGGTTAAGACTCACGGGTGATTATTAGTACTGGTTAGCTCAACATATTACTATGCTTACACACCCAGCCTATCAACGTTATAGTCTTTAACGTCCCTTTAGGGATATATATAAATAATAAATATATCCAGGGAAGAATAATCTTAAGGAAAGTTTCGCGCTTAGATGCTTTCAGCACTTATCTTATCCGCATTTAGCTACCGGGCAATACCATTGGCATGATAACCCGAACACCAGAGATGCGTTCACTCCGGTCCTCTCGTACTAGGAGCAACTCCTTTCAATCTTCCAGCGCCCACGACAGATAGGGACCGAACTGTCTCACGACGTTCTAAACCCAGCTCGCGTACCACTTTAAATGGCGAACAGCCATACCCTTGGGACCTACTGCAGCCCCAGGATGTGATGAGCCGACATCGAGGTGCCAAACACCGCCGTCGATATGAACTCTTGGGCGGTATTAGCCTGTTATCCCCGGAGTACCTTTTATCCGTTGAGCGATGGCCCTGTCATATAGAACCACCGGATCACTAAGACCTGCTTTCGCATCTGTTCGAGCCGTCACTCTTACAGTTAAGCCAGCTTATGCCTTTGCACTAACCTCACGATTTCCGACCGTGATTAGCTGACCTTAGTGCTCCTCCGTTACTCTTTGGGAGGAGACCGCCCCAGTCAAACTACCCACCAGACACTGTTCCTGATCCGGATAACGGATCTAGGTTAGAATAGTAAATATTAAAGGGTGGTATTTCAAGGTTGACTCAATACTAACTAGCGCTAATATTTCATAGTCTCCCACCTATCCTACACATCAATATTCAATATTCAGTATCAAGCTATAGTAAAGGTTCACGGGGTCTTTCCGTCTTGCCGCGGGTATACTGCATCTTCACAGCAATTTCAATTTCACTGAGTCTCGGGTGGAGACAGTCTGACCATCATTACGCCATTCGTGCAGGTCGGAACTTACCCGACAAGGAATTTCGCTACCTTAGGACCGTTATAGTTACGGCCGCCGTTTACCGGGGCTTCGATCAAAAGCTTTTCGTAAAAAATAACAACGATAACTTCATCAATTAACCTTCCGGCACCGGGCAGGCGTCACACCGTATACTTCCACTTTCGTGTTTGCACAGTGCTGTGTTTTTAATAAACAGTTGCAGTCAGCTGTTATCTTAGACTGGCTTCAGCTCTAAAAGTAAATTTTTTTACTTACATGCCAGCGTGCCTTCTTCCGAAGTTACGGCACTATTTTGCCTAGTTCCTTCACCCGAGTTCTCTCAAGCGCCTTAGTATTCTCTACCTGACCACCTGTGTCGGTTTAGAGTACGATTCTATGTTATCTAGAGTTTAGAGGATTTTCTTGTAAGTATGGTATTAATTACTTCAATACAATAAAGTATCTCGTCATTACGCCTCAATGTTTAATTAATGATCATCCGGATTTTCCTAGATAATCCATCTAAACGCTTAAACCAAGACAACCATCACTTGGATAACCTAACCTTCTTCGTCCCCCCTTCACAATAACATTGAGTACAGGAATATTAACCTGTTTTCCATCGACTACGCTTTTCAGCCTCATCTTAGGTGTCGACTTACCCTGCCTCGATTACCGTTGGACAGGAACCCTTAGTCTTTCGGCGAATAGGTTTTTCACCTATTTTATCGTTACTCATGTCAGCATTCGCACTTCTGATATCTTCAATAAATTTTACAATTTACCTTCAACGACTTACAGAACGCTCCCCTACCCAATAAATATAAAATTTATTGTCGCAGCTTCGGTGTATAATTTAGCCCCGTTACATCTTCCGCGCAGGATGACTAGAC
This sequence comes from Enterobacteriaceae endosymbiont of Plateumaris pusilla, assembly GCF_012562765.1. GTDB lineage: Bacteria > Pseudomonadota > Gammaproteobacteria > Enterobacterales > Enterobacteriaceae. The sequence goes on along the minus strand of NZ_CP046226.1, from coordinate 3,488 downwards.
CAGTGAGCTATTACGCTTTCTTTAAATGATGGCTGCTTCTAAGCCAACATCCTGGCTGTTTATGCCTTCCCACATCGTTTCCCACTTAATTATAACTTAGGGACCTTAGCTAGCGATCTGGGTTGTTTCCCTCTCCACAACGGACGTTAGCACCCGCTGTGTGTCTCCCGTGATAACATTATTCGGTATTTGAAGTTTGCATCGGATTGGTAAGTCTGGATGACTCCCTAACCGAAACAGAGCTCTACCCCCGAATATGAATAACACGAGGCGCTACCTAAATAGCTTTCGGGGAGAACCAGCTATCTCCCGGTTTGATTGGCCTTTCACCCCTAACCACAAGTCATCCGCTAATTTTTCAACATTAGTCGGTTCGGTCCTCCAGTTAGTATTACCTAACCTTCAACCTGCTCATGGCTAGATCACCGGGTTTCGGGTCTATACCTTGCAACTTAACGCCCTTTTAAGACTCGGTTTCCCTACGGCTCCCTTATACAGTTAACCTTGCTACAAAATATAACTCGCTGACCCATTATACAAAAGGTACGCAGTCACATTTTTAAAATAACAAATGCTCCTACTGCTTATACGTATACGGTTTCAGGTTCTATTTCACTCCCCTAACCGGGGTTCTTTTCACCTTTCCCTCACGGTACTAGTTCACTATCGGTCAGTCAGTAGTATTTAGCCTTAGAGGATGATCCCCCCATATTCAAACAAGATACCACGTGTCCCGTTCTACTCTTCGAGATCACAATTAATATATTTTAATATACGGGACTATCACCCTGTTTCGTATGACTTTCCAGACATTTTTACTAATATAATAATTGATTAAGTCTCTGGGCTATTTCCTTTTCGCTCGCCGCTACTAAGAAAATCTCAATTGATTTCTTTTCCTCAGGTTACTTAGATGTTTCAGTTCTCCTGGTTTGCCTCGTTATTCTATGAATTTAAATAACGATAATGTATAAAATAATACATTGGGTTTCCCCATTCGGATATCATCGACTAATAATGCTTCAAATCAGCTTATCGATGCTTTTCGCAGATTAGTACGTCCTTCATCGCCTCTGACTGCCAAGGCATCCACCGTATACGCTTATTTACTTAACCTTACAACCCACAATCGTTTATCTATGTAAAAACTATTTTTATATTTAAAAAATGATTTTACAAAAATTATCCTAATTATTAAAGAACAAAAATAAAATTTATTGAAATAAATTTTATTTTTTTAAAAACTTTTTAAGGACACTCTTTATAGAGTATGTACTTAAAGTAAAGGAGGTGATCCAACCACAGGTTCCCCTACGGTTACCTTGTTACGACTTCACCCCAGTTATGAATCACAAAGTGGTAAGCGCCCTCCAATAAAGGTTAAGCAACTTGCTTCTTTTACAACTCACTCCCATGGTGTGACGGGCGGTGTGTACAAGGCCCGGGAACGTATTCACCGTAGCGTTCTGATCTACGATTACTAGCGATTCCGACTTCATGGAGTCGAGTTGCAGACTCCAATCCGAACTACGATATATTTTGTGAGATCCGCTTACTCTCGCGAGGATGCTTCCCTTTGTATATACCATTGTAGCACGTGTGTAGCCCTGGTCGTAAGGGCCATGATGACTTGACGTCGTCCCCACCTTCCTCCGGTTTATCACCGGCAGTTTCCTTTGAGTTCCCGGCCGAACCGTTGGCAACAAAGGACAAGGGTTGCGCTCGTTGCGGGACTTAACCCAACATTTCACAACACGAGCTGACGACAGCCATGCAGCACCTGTCTCATGGTTCCCGAAGGCACTAAAGTATCTCTACTAAATTCCATGGATGTCAAGACCAGGTAAGGTTTTTCGCGTTGCATCGAATTAAACCACATGCTCCACCGCTTGTGCGGGCCCCCGTCAATTCATTTGAGTTTTAACCTTGCGGTCGTACTCCCCAGGCGGTCGACTTAACGCGTTAGCTACGAAAGTTACAAGTCAAGCTTACAACCTCCAAGTCGACATCGTTTACAGCATGGACTACCAGGGTATCTAATCCTGTTTGCTACCCATGCTTTCGCACCTGAGCGTCAGTATTCGTCCAGGGGGTCGCCTTCGCCACTGGTATTCCTCCAGATATCTACGCATTTCACCGCTACACCTGGAATTCTACCCCCCTCTACGAAACTCAAGTATATTAGTTTCAAATGCAATTCCTAAGTTAAGCTCAGGGATTTCACATCTGACTTAATATACCGCCTACGTGCTCTTTACGCCCAGTAATTCCGATTAACGCTCGCACCCTCCGTATTACCGCGGCTGCTGGCACGGAGTTAGCCGGTGCTTCTTTTACAAGTAACGTCAGTAATAAAATTTATTAAATTTTATTATTTCTTTCTTGTTGAAAGTACTTTACAACCCTAAGGCCTTCTTCATACACGCGGCATAGCTGCATCAGGCTTTCGCCCATTGTGCAATATTCCCCACTGCTGCCTCCCGTAGGAGTCTGGACCGTGTCTCAGTTCCAGTGTGGCTGATCATCCTCTCAGACCAGCTAGAGATCGTAGCCTAGGTAAGCCTTTACCTTACCTACTAGCTAATCTCGTCTGGGTTCATCTAATGGCATGAGGTTTTACAAAAAATTATAAAATCCCCCACTTTAATCTTACGATATTATGCGGTATTAGCTATCGTTTCCAATAGTTATCCCCCTCCAAAAGGTAGATCCCCAGATATTACTCACCCGTCCGCCGCTTGCCGACAATAAATAGTAAACTATTTATTTCGATGCCGCTCGACTTGCATGTGTTAGGCTTGCCGCCAGCGTTCAATCTGAGCCATGATCAAACTCTTCATTTAAAAACAAAAAATTTTAATATAAATTATATATACATTCTCTAAAATAGAATGCCCACATAAATTTTCTGATAAATTATTAAAGAACAAAATTAATTATTTAATAATTTTATATTACTCTAATATATTTTAATGTCAAATTTTTTATATCAAAATATTTTTTATTTACTTAACATATTGAATTTCTAGTATTTTAAATGTTATTTCTCCTTTAGGAGTTTTTATTAAAACAATATTATTTTTTTTTTTACCAATTAATCCTCTAGCAATAGGAGCATTAATTGAAATTAATTTTTTTTTTAAATCGGCTTCATCATCACCAACAATTTTATAAGATAATATTTTATTAGTAATAATATTAATTATTTTTACAGTAGATCCAAAAATAACTATTCCTTTATTTTTTATTTTACTAATATCTATTATTTGACAATTAGATAATTTTAATTCTATTTCTTTAATTCTTCCTTCACAAAAACTTTGTTCTTCTCTTGCAGCATGATATTCAGCATTTTCTTTTAAATCACCATGTTTTCTAGCTTCAATAATATCATGAATTATTTTATTTCTTTTTATATTTTTTAATTGATTTAATTCTTTAATTAACTTTTCTGATCCTTTTAAAGTCATAGGTATTTTATTTATCAT